>NZ_LOQI01000072.1 GCF_001517915.1 Oceanivirga salmonicida
ATACGAGATTAGCGAGTGTCTCGTGGGCTCGGATTTGTGTATAAGAGACAGATACTGTTCCATCTTTATTTTCAGTTCTATAAGCATTTAATCTTAATAAAGTATAAAATGGTACAAACATTTTTGATGATGGTTCTTTACCATCAAATCTAATATTTTTTATTCCAAAATTATATTCAAATCCTGCACCAAAACTTACAATGCCTAAGTCAACAGGAACAATTTCTCCACCAAGTATAAATCCCATACCATCTTTTTTAGTTTCTTTTACATTCTTTGTATTATCTTGTCTAAATCTTAAAAAGTCATATCCTACTTTTACATTAACTTCCCATGCAAAAACCGATGTACTTACTAAAAGTAAACTTAATATTAATTTTTTCATATTTTCCCTTTCCTCTACCAACTATATCCAAAATGGATTTCAAAGTTTAATATATTTTCTACATCTGATGGTTTAATATTTTTAAATGTTTTTAAAGTTCCCATATAAGCTGTAGATGCCCCAAGAGTAATTTTGTTAGGTAATTTTTTATCAAAACCTATTTTTAAATCATAATTTAAATGACCATCTGGTTTTTCATATAAATTAACATTAGTTTTAATATACTTATAGATATAAGCATCATAAGCTATATTAATTTTAGGTTCTAAGTATATACTTAACTCATCTTTAAAGTATTCTAATTTTAATAAAGCATTAAGGCTTCCAGTTAAATTAACACCTCTCATTGTATCTGTTAATTTACCTCCACCGAAACTAATGTATGTTCCTATACTTGGAGTAATATAGAAAATTTCTTTTAATTTTATTCTTTGATAATAACTTGCATAAATATCAAAGTTATTCGTTAATATCATTTTTTTATTATTTTTCTTATTAGGTGGTAATAAAGATAATCTATATCTTGCAAATCCTTTAAATTTGTTATCTACCTTTAATCCTAATCCTGTCATAACATGATGCACTAATTTATTACTATATTCAGTAAATATTGCTAATTTAATATCTTCTCTACCTTTAACTTGTAAAATAGTTCCACCTATTTTAATACCACTTAATAATTTTTCAAGTTCAAATTTACCATTAGTTATTACATTTTTTATTATTGGTATAACTGGCCCTAATTCTGCTTTAAAGAAGTACTTATCATCAAATCTTTCAACTATACTTGTATCATAATATTTCATAATATCTAAAATTTCTTTTAATTTTTTATTATCATATACATATACATTAATAGGTACTGTTGATACTGAATTATCTTTCATTGTAACAACTATATTTTGAACATACTCTCCTTCTTTTTGATTATCATATTTTTTTGTAGTATCCCATTTTATACTATCTTTATTTTCAATAAGTTTACTATTTATTAATTCATCTATATTTGTTACTACTGAATTAGCTTCTGGTAAATCTTCGTTTATAATTAAATAAACATCTTTAACCTTAATAGGATTTTTTAATACTATTACATTAACCTTAAATTGAGAAAATGCATCTGCATTATCAATTGATTTTAATGTTAATGGGAAAGATTTTTTATTTTGACCTTCCCAATTATTTATAATGGCTTTACCTGAAATTTTAAGTTCTTTTCCTTTTAATTCTTCTCCATTTGTATCATTTTCAGTAATATCAGAAACTAAATTATTTAATGTTATTCCTGTTGGTAAATCTCCATCTATAATTTCAAAAGATTTTATACCTGCTTTATCTAGTGCCTTGGCTAGTGATATTTCATTATATGCTATTTTCTCAGTTATAATTATATCTTTTGCCTTTATTATTGGTGGGTCTTGATCTAATACTTTTAGTGTTAAATACTCACCTTTATCTATTGTTCCATCTTTATATAATACTGTAAGTGTTATATTTTCTCCGTTTATATTTATAAACTTAGCTTTTAACATTTCTTGCGTAGCAATATCACTAGATTTTACTAAAAATCTAAAATCTTGTTTATCTTTACTTAAATTTGGGTCATATTTTAAACCTGGAACTTTTATTATCTTATCTAAATATGGATAATGTTTATAATTTTCACCATTTACTACTATATCATTTATGCCTTCATTTAATTTTTCCGCATTATTAAACCAAACTGTTATTGTTGCATTAGATGGTTTGTAATATTTATTAAAATCAAATATCAACCTATTTTTAGGCTCTTTATCATCTTTATCTAATACTCCATCTCCATCATCATCAGTATCTATTATATCTGGAATACCATCTCCATCAATATCTCTTAAAATTGTTATTTTTACAGTTTTTTCACTTATACTTTCTGCTTTTCCATCATTATATGTTACTGTATTAATAACTTTAATTTCTTTTTCTTGTATTTCAGGTTTATTAGTAGGTGTATCTTTCCAATCTAATTTTAATACTTTACCATTTAAAAGTTTTTTAGTCTCATTAAATTTAATTCCACCAAATACTTCTGCATTAGTTTTAGAATTTCCAGTTACATATTCTAAATATTCACTTTCTACTCTATAATTATGCTTATCTTTTTCTACATTTATACCTTTTAATTTTAAAGTATTTTCTATATCATCATATTCTATATCGGCAATTTTATTACCTTCTATTATACCTACTACTTTTTTATCTTTATCATTATCGTATATATCTTTGTATGAATATTCTTTACCTTGGTCATTTCCTTTTATAATATCTAATTTAGAACCTATATATTTTTTGTCATATATTTTAATATTAATTTTTATTTTTCTCATTGAATCATCTAAATATTTTATTATAGCAGTTTCTGTTTTTGCACCCTTAGTATTATATGTAGCAAATTCTTCATTTTCAACTATTCTATCAGCATCTACTTTATTTTCTATTTTAGCACTTACTATATATGGCTTAGTATCTAATATTTTCTTTAATTCTTCTAATAAATCAAATTTTTCTCCTATATAACCTTCTATATTTACTTCATCAAATACTGTACTATCTTTTTCTTCATCGCTTATAGTTTTTAATGTAAGTTCATTAGATTTTAATGCTTCATTAGTTTTATCTTTAACTATTACGCTTATTTTTTTACCATTTAAAGCTTTAAATTCTTCTTTTTCTGTATTTTCTGCTGGAAGATTTAATTTTAATTTTCCATTATCTAATTCTAAAGTATAAATTCCTTTTGCATCAGACTTAGAAGCATTTAATGTATAATTATTTCCAACTTTATCAAATACTAATTTTTCATTTCCTATATTGATTAATATTTCTACAATATCAGAATCAAGATTAGATATTAATATATTTCTATCTATATCTTTTGCCTTATCATTAACCTTATAATTATGTTCTAACTTAGCCATATTTATAGTTGAATCATAGTTTACTGAATTAGTTGTAACACCTGTGTCATTAGGATTATACCTATTAGTTATTACTGCAACTATACTCTTATTATTTAATTTATTAGTTATAGTATCAATATCTTTTGGTGTTATTATTATATTCCCATTATTTTCAACCTTAATTGAGTAAAGTACTGTTTCAGGATTTTCTATAGTCCATTTATTATTTCTATCTTTTTGTATAGTAAGTTTTGTATCACTATTATCTTTTAAAACTATTTTATTAGCATTAGTTCTACCTTTAACACCTAAACCATCTAAATCTAAAACAAATTCTTTTGGAAAACCATTATTATCTCCTAAATTTATTACTTGAAGACTAAGTTTAGCAGTTCCTGTTACTACTTCTAATTTATCTGGTGTCAAATCTCCAGACTTATTATCTTCATTTCTTTCAACTTTAAATGTTATTACTTTATCTATATATTCATTAGGGTAATTTTTTGCTTTTACTCTTACCATAATGTTTATAGTTTTTTCTAATTGTTCATCATTTTCCCAATTAGTTACTATTGCCTTACCTATTAAACTACCATTACTATCTAACATTACTTTAGTTTTATCTAAACCATCATAATTTATTTTTTTATCTGCTGTTTCAGATATTAGTATTCCTGTATTTTGTATTCCTATTAATTCATTTATTATTTTAGGATTTTGATTATTTAACACTAATGCAACTTCATTAAAGTCTACACCTTCTACTTTATTAGCAAGTGTATTTATATCAACCTTTAAATAATTGGCTTTTAATATAATTTTATTATTTTCTTTTAATTTATTTGCTAACTTATAATTAAATAATGTTTCTTGTGATATAATTTCACCATTTTTATCACTCCAAAATAAGAATTTTCTATCTGTATTTTCATTTATAGATATATTTTCTTTTTCAAGTTTAGATAATATTTGTTTAAATTTAGTCCCTTCTGTTTCATCATTTGCATCACCTATATATGTTTTAGCCACATATGTAGAAGTATTATTACTAAATTTCCCATCTGAATTAGTATCTAACTCAATGTCTAAATAATTTCCAGTATTCCCATTATTATCAAATATAGGTTTTATCTTTAAATCAACATTTATTATTTCTTCAACTCTACCTTCAACACCTTGTTCTGCTGGGTAAATTACTTTTATTTGTAATTTTTTATCTTCTAAACTATCAGTTGGGTAAACTAAACTTTGAGTTAATAACTCAACTACCGTTCCTGGTTTTTCTGCTTTAATATCATTCCAGTTTGCTATAACTTTATCTAAAAATTTATCTTTTAAGATTTTAGTTCTTTTTCCATTTTCTAATGTTGTAATTTGAGAATATTGAAAAACTTCTACAGGTGTATTAGGACTTGCTGGCTTTGCAGATATATGTGGTTCTATTATATAATTTGCATCAGCATCAAAAGCATTGGGTAAACCTGTTTGTAAATCAATAGTAGTAAATTGTTTATTTATACTATCATTACTTATATTTTTAGTTCCATATTCTCCAAATATTGCTAAATTAGTAATAACTTCACATTTATTTGTTGCACTATCAGAACAATCATTATTAGTGTTTTTAGTTACATTTAGTTTATTTACTTTTATTATTCTATATTTATGTGTTGAAGTATCAGTATCTCCTTTAAATGTAAGTGTTCCATTATATGTGTTTTCATTATTTGGTAATTTATTTGCATCATATCCAGGTATTCCAAAAAAATGTCCTGGTATTACTAATTTATCAATTTTCTCTGCTATAAATTTAAAATTTGAACTTCCTAATGAATTAGAATTTTGTTGTCTAAATGCAGTTAAATCCATATTATTACCTTTTATTTCATAAAATATATTTCCAACTGACGTTACTTTTCTTAAATTCCAATTTCTTGTATCTGGGTTGGCTGCTTTTGCATTATAAAACATTCTTCCCATATCTGTAACATTTCCCATAGTCCAATTAGTTGTATTTGGATTTGCCATTACTGCATTTAAAAACATTGAATTGGTAGTTTTTAAATTTGGAGACTTAAATCCTGCAGAATTTTCTAATTTTGCTTTAGGTGCATCTTGAAACATTGAATTTGCTTTTTCTAATGATGAAGCATTCCAAGTTCCTATTTCTGGATCTGCTACTTTTGCATTATAGAACATTAAACTCATATCTACTACATTAGATACATTCCAATCAGTAGTCATTGATTTACCATCTGCTTTTCTTAAAGTTGCTTTTTCTGTACCCAAAAACATTCTATGCATAGTTTTTACATTATGTGTATCCCATTTTGAAACATTAGGGTTAGCATTTTTCGCTCCATCGAACATACTTGCCATATCCTCAACATTTCCCATAGTCCAATCAGTTGTATCTGGATTTGCCATTACTGCATTTAAAAACATTGAATTTGCATTTTTTAAATTTGGAGACCTAAATCCTGCTGAATTTTCTAATTTTGCTTTTGGTGCATTTTGGAACATTGAATTTGCTTTTTCTAATGATAAAGCATTCCAAGTTCCTATTTCTGGGTCTGCTACCTTTGCATCATAGAACATTAAACTCATATCTGTTACATTAGATACATTCCAACCAGTAGTCATTGATTTACCATCTGCTTTTCTTAAAGTTGCTTTTTCTGTCCCAAAAAACATTCTATGCATAGTTTTTACATTATGTGTATCCCATTTTGAAACATCTGGGTTAGCAATTTTTGCTCCATCAAACATACTTTGCATATTTCTTACATTCCCAGTAGTCCAATCAGCTGTTTCAGGTTCTGCCATTGTAGCATTATTGAACATAGAGTTTGCGTTTTCTAAATAAGGCGATTTAAATCCTGCAGATTTTTTTAATGTTGCATGTTTATTTCCTTGAAACATTGAACTTGCATCTTCTAATCTTTCAGCATTCCAAGTTCCTATTTCTGGATCTGAAACTGATTTATTATAGAACATTAAATGCATAGTTTTAACTCTACCAACATTCCAAGTTCCATCTGCTTTTGCAATAGTCATTGACGTACCATCTGTTTTTCTTAATGTTGCTTTTTCAGCATCTCTAAACATAGAATCCATATTAGTAACTTTTCCTGTTTTCCAATTACTTACATCTGGATTAGCATTTTTTGTAGCATAAAATACCCCTGCCATATTTTTAACTTGCGAAACATCCCAGTTAGTTGTTTCAGGATTGGCTTTTTCAGTATCAAAAAACATATTTGCCATATTAACTAAATTTGGTGTTTTAAAACCTGCTGAATTTTTTAATGTTGCCTCATTATTTTTAGCAAACATATAACTTGCATTTTCTAGACTATCTGCATTCCAAGTTCCTATTTCTGGGTCTGATACTACTTTAAATTCAGAATTACCATCACTTGAAAACATACTTTGCATTGAAATAACTTTTCTAACATCCCAAGATATAGTCATTGATGCTCCATCATTTTTTCTAAGTTTTGCTGCTGCTGCATTATAAAACATAGAAGCCATGTTTGTAACATTAGAAGTTTTCCATTTACTTACGTCTGGATTAGCCTTTAATGTATAAGAAAACATAGCACCCATATCAGTTACATTACTAGTATCCCAATTACTCAAATCAGGAATATCAACTAAAACACCATAAAACATACCAGCCATATTAGTTACATTACTTGTATCCATATTGTTTGGTATATCTAATTTAATTTTAGTTCCAGTTCCTTTAGGATTAGTATATGTAAATATATTAGTTCTAAAAAAATTACTACTATTATCTGGGAACTTTATATTATTACTCTCAAATTTTAAAGTCGAAGTTTCTTTTTGTAAAATACTTTTATTTATTACTTCACTTTCCCATTTTGATTTACTTATTTTTCCACTTCCAGTTACTGTATATACGTTATTAGCTAACTCTATAAATACAGTATTTGAATTCTCCCCTATATCTGTCTTTTGGGGCAATGCCGATAGACTAAAAAATGCAAACATAAAAAAATATGTTAACACTTTGATTTTATTTTTCATTATTTATTCCTCCATTTTAAAGTGCATCCTATTATACTATTATAGCCCCCCCCCCCCCGTAAGTCAAGCTTTTTTTTTTTTTTTTCTTAAAACTACACTGTTAATTACGGGTAAACTTATAAATTTCCTTATAAACATTAACTTTTAGCGATTTAAATAATAATAAAAAAAAAATTTAATATTA
>NZ_LOQI01000073.1 GCF_001517915.1 Oceanivirga salmonicida
TTGAATAGACTAAGCAAAATGTAAAAATAAAAAATACACAGTAACTACATTATTATTATACAACGACAAATCAAATTAATAAATTAAATATATAAATAAATATATATAAAATTATGAAAGGAGAAGTATGTATAGTCGTATGACTATATCATACAAGGAAAATATGAAAAAAATTATAATGACATTAACAGTACTATTAGCACTAGTATCATGTAGTTCAGTTAATTCAAAAAAGGCTGAACAAAATAAAAATACAAATACACAAACTCAAACACAGGTAGTTATAGATCAAACTTCAATAGAAAGCTTAAAAAAAATAAACACTATAGCTAAATTATCTCAACAAGATAATGAAGAAATATACAGAACTGCTATTGCTGGTGTAGATAGTCTAGTAAAACTTGGTAAAGCAACTAATAATGATTTACCTGCTTTCTTAGATATAACTTATAGTTTATTAGAAAACTATAAGAAACAAAACCCTAAGGAACAAATAAATAAAAACGTTGTACTTGCTGCAATGAATAGTTTATATGACAATATTGTAAACTCAAAATAAGAATTTATAATATTTTAAAAAGTTGCGATGATAAAACATTGCAACTTTTATTTATAATAATTTTTTTAAAAGGAATCATTTTTTTTTATTATATAGAGTTCTGTATAGTTATCTGAATATATTTCTTTATTCTCATCAATACTACCTGCAAACCTATGTTCACCATAAATACCAAATTTTTCTAAAAATTTTCCATTGAATGAGCCTATTAATATTTCTTCTCTATTTTTATTAATTCTATATATATCGTAATTATAGTCATAATTTAAGCCCTTTATTTTTATAGTTTTAAGTTCTTCTAATACTTTTACTTTTTTTCTAAAGTATGCTAATATACAACTTTTTTTATCTTTACTAACTACATTAAAAACACTAACATTTTCATCATATGTAATTCTATACAAATCTCCTTCACAAATTAAATTTGAATATTTTTTATACAATTTTATATCTTTCTTTATTAAATCTTTTTCTAAATCAGATAATTCTAATGGATTTAACTCATAACCAAAAGTTCCAAACATAGCAATATTTCTTCTAATCTCAAGACTTGTTTGTCTTCCTGTTTGATGATTAGGTACATTTGAAACATGAGAGCCTTGTGTACTTACAGGATAGGGTATAGACGCTCCAAACTGTATGTCTACTCTGCTTATTGCGTCCGTGTTATCACTCGTCCAAATTTGGGGCATATAGTAAAGTATTCCCGCATCAAATCTATTACCACCACTAGCACAACCTTCAAATAATATATTAGGGTATTTTTTCTTTAATTTATCTAACATAGAATAAAGACCTATTATATAAGCAAAATATTTTTCTTTTTTATCTATTCCTGTAATAGCCCTATTCATATCCCATTTTATATAGTCAATTTCATTATTATCTAATATTTTTACTAATTGATTATATATATTTTCTCTAACTTCTTCTCTTGAAAAATCTAATACTAATTGATTTCTACCTGGGTGATTAACTCTATTTTTTGTTCCTATAATATAGTCAGGATGCTCTTTATATAATTTACTATTTTCATTTACCATTTCAGGTTCAAACCAAAGTCCAAATTTCATATTATGTGATTTTGTTCTTTGCCATAATGCTTTTAACCCATTAGGAAGTTTTTTCGTATTAACAGTCCAATCTCCTAATCCACTAAAATCATCATTTCTCACACCAAACCAACCATCATCTAATACAAATAAATCAATACCTAATTCATGAGAACTATCTATAATTTTAAGTAATTTTTCTTCATTAAAATCAAAATATGTTCCTTCCCAATTATTAAGTAATACTAGATTTTCTTTTTTTTCTAATAAATAGTTTCTATAAATATCATGATAAACTTGACTTAAACCATTTAACCCTTTTGTTGTATAAACCATTAATACTTCTGGTGTTTCAAAACTATCTTTTAAATTCGAATTGAAACTAAAACTATTAATACCCATATTAACCCTTGTACTATTAAATGGACTAACTTCAATATTTACTTCAAAATTTCCACTATATATTAAATTAAACCCTATCATAATTCCCTTATCAAAATCAGAATTAGGTTCTGATAATGCTATAAATGGATTATATGTTGCACTACTACTTCCTCTTTTACTATCTATTGTTTTTATACCCCTATTTAACTTCTCTCTATTATATTTACACTCACGACCCCAATGTCCACTAAGGCTAATCAAATCATAATCAGAGTCTATTAAATCTAAAGATAAACTTGATAATCTTTCTATTTTAATATCTTTACCTAAAAGTTTAGTATTTCTAATTATTGCTGGATAATCATTAAATATTGTATATTTTAAAATCAAAGTAGAATTTTTAAGCTCATCTTTCAAATAAATTAGCAATGTTTCAGATTCACTGGCTTTTATATGTGGTAATTTTTCTACCTTATTATACCCTTTTATAATTTCATGGTAACTGTACTTATACTCTGAAACAAAATCTTCATCAGTATATTCTAATTCAAATGCAGGTATTCTAAAATCACCCCTACCAAAATCAGGGTATTCTCTTAATAATGTATCTAAGAAAAAACCTTTACTAGTTCCTGAGAAATTTGGTGTAATAGGTAAATTTTCATAATATTCCCTATATAAATAGTCTAAATTATTTACTTCTATTTTTTCGCCGAAATATAAATGTCCAATTTCTCCATTTTTTAAAACTTTTATAATATAACTTATTTCATCATTATATAAATGAAATATCTTATTTTTCTCATTATAATGTATCATATTATACCTTTCTATTTTACTGCACTATCAATAGAGCTTTTTATGAAATATTTTTGTAAACTTAAATATAATATAGTTATTGGTATAATAACTATTATAGCCGAAGCCGCTGCTGAATTTAAGTTAAAACTTGATGCTGAAAAATACGATGCTACAAATGTTGTAACTGACCTATGTTTTTGCCATAAATATAAAGAAAATTGGTAGTCATTCCAAGTAAATACTCCTGTTAAAATAATAACCGTAGAAGTAACTGGTTTTAACATAGGTAAAATTATAGTAAAAAATATTTTAAATCTACTACAACCATCAATTTCTGCCGCTTCATCTAAATCTTTAGGTATAGATTTTATAAAATTAGTATACATAAATATACTAACTGGTAATTGAAATGATAATACAACCAATATTATTGCCCAATATGTATTTGTTCCTTTAATATGAAAAAGATTTCTTCCTGATAGCATAGTAACTAATGGGACTAACATACTAAGTGGCGGTATCATCATAACTGCTAATATAATATTTAATATAATAGTGTTTAATTTACTTTGATTTCTAGCAAGTGGATAAGCAGACATTGCTCCAATAATTACAACTAATAATATTACAACAACTGTTACTATAAAACTTCTCCCCATTGCCTGAAAAACACCTTTTTTTACTGCTAATATAAAATTATCAAAATAAATATAATTTGGTATTTTCCAATTTGCTCCTAAATCTGTTTTTTTCTTAAAAGCAGAAACTAATGAAATATAAATAGGTAATAGATGCAATAACACTATAAATACAATAAAAATTAATTTTGATATTGATAATTTATTTTTTGTCATAAGTCTAATTCACCCCTTTTTGATATTTGATTAGTTATCAAACTAGATATAAGAATAAACATGAATAATACAACACCTATTGCTGCTGAATAACCTGCATTTTGAGTTCCAAAATATACTTTATCTATCAAAGTAGATAATGAATGTGTTGCATAACCAGGTCCACCATTAGTTAATGCCTTTATAACATCAAATAATTTTAGTCCACCTATAAGATTTATAGTAAAACTTGTTATTATTGCAGGTCTTAACATTGGAATTGTTATATACATAAATTTTTGTAAACTTGTTGCTCCATCAATTTCAGAAGCTTCATAATACATTTTAGGTATATTTTGTAAACCTGCTAAATATATTAACATAGATATACCACAATATTGTACAGAGTTTATAAATGTCAATAAAAATATACTTATATTACCATTTGCTAATAAATTCAATTCTTTTATGCCAAATATACTAAATAATTCAGCCAAAGTTCCATCATATTTAAATATAAAATACCACATATACCCCATTATAAGTCCAGATATCATTACAGGTAAATATATTACTGTTCTTACAAAGTTTCTACCCCTAAAATCAGAATTTAGAAATAGGGCATATCCCAGCCCTAATATTTGTTGTAATATTGTACTACCTAATCCATATATTAAAGTATTTTTTAAAGCCATTCTAACATTTAAATCCGAAATTATTATATTCTTGTAATTTTCTAAACCTACTGAATTATAATGTTGAGAAAATCCATTCCAATTTGTAAATGAAATTAAAATACCCCTAAAAAATGGATAAAATACAAATATTGTAAACAAAATTAATGCTGGGATATACATAATATTTATTATGTTTTTCCTGATTTTTTTATTAAACATTTTAAATACTCCTAAATATAGTCATGCTCTACTTATTTTTGTGCATTGTATAATTTTTCATAATCTGCTTTTAACTTAGCAACACCATCTTTAACAGTTAATTGCTCTGTTAATATACCTGTTCCAACATCACATAAAGTTGACCACATACCACCTGGTAAATAAACTCTATCTAAATAAGGAACTGTTTTTGTATTTACATATTTATTATAATACTCAGTTAAATCTCCATTATCTACTTCTACATTTAATAATCCTGGTGCTGCTCCTATAGATTCATTAATTAATTTAATGTTTTCAGGTAATGCTAAATAATCTATGAATTTTAATGCTTCTTCTTTTACTTTAGAATCTTTCCATACACCAAATGCAAATTCTTCTCCTGTTATTAAAGTAGGTTCATCATCAGCATATCTTGCAGGTGTTGGCATAAATGCTATTTTAGCTTCTGGATTATACTCTTGTGCTTCTCTAATCATACCATTAGTAGCAAATGTGAATAATGCCTTATTATCTGCTAATGCTCTTGCAGTATCATCTGGTGTTGCAGTTACAAAATCTTTATTAATTAAATTATTTTCTCTAAATTGAACTAATAAATTTGATAATTCTTCCCATTTTTGAGTATTAAATACTCCATTTAATAAGTTTTGTGCTTCATTATCTTTTGGTGTAATTAAAAATGATGAACCTGCCCAGTCAAAAAATCTTCCACCTTCATTGGCATCTTTTGCTCCCATATGTATACCAATATAACCATTTTCTACTGCTTTTTTAGCAACATTTAAAAAATCATCCCAAGTTTTAATATCATCTACATTAACACCTAATTTTTCTAATATAGTAACATTATATACCATACCTGTTATATCCATATTTACTGGTAAAACATATATATGTCCTTCTTTATCAGTTATTGCACCTTTAATTAATGGGTTAATATCTTTTACCCAAGATTGATTATCTAATTTTTCTAGGTATTCACTATATCTTAAAACAGACCAACCATGTGTAGAAAAAATATCTGGTAAGTCATTAGAAGCCATTCTTGTCTTCATAGTAGATTCATATTCTGCTCCACCACCAGCTAATATATTTACTTTTATTCCTTCTTTTTCTTCAAATTTAGCAGCAATTTCTTTTAATTTAGCATAAATTATGTGTTCTTCTGTTGCACTTAAATAAAAATCTACTGTTTTCATTTCTTTTTTATCTTCTGCTCCACAACTAAATATTGCGAACACTGATATAAAAAGCATTAATAATTTTAAAATTTTCTTTTTCATTCTTATCTCTCCTTTTCTACCTTCTTTTATAATAGTATATCTAATTTATAGTCATATAAAAAGAATATAAAAATACAAAAAAGAGTAAAATATTCTTTTTTTTGCTTTTTTTATTCCTTTTCCCGAGTATAATACTAGTAGGAGATGATTAAATTGAAAAAAAATAAAGATATAGAAACTCGTATAAACTTAAATTTAGTAACAACATTTACTAAATTTAATTTATTAGGAATAGGAAAACATACTGTTACTAAGAATTATAAAATTAATTGTTCTACCAGAACTAAGGAAAATTTTATACTTTTTCAACTTAGTTTAGATGGGTATGGTATATTTATTAAAGATAATATTACTTATGTCTGTGAAAAAAATGATATGTTTTTTTGTGATATACCAAGTGATGCACTTTACTATTTACCTACTAATTCAAAATTATGGAAAATTATTTATTTAGAAATATCAAAAGATTTTTATCACTTATATCAAAAACTTATAAAACTAAACAATGGAAAACCTATAATTAATTTAAAAAATTACCCTTATATAAAAACAATATTACTAGAAATGTACAATATTAGTATAATTAATAAAAATGATAACAATTTTGAATTAGAAAAACTATTTTTTACATTTATGGTTGAATTATTTAAAATATTTAAAAGTGAAACTAAATCAAACAAAAACATAAATACAATAAAAAAATATATAGAATTTAATTACCAAAATAAAATAACACTAGATCATTTAGCACAAAATTTCTATATTTCAAAATCATATATGATAAAAAAATTTAAAGAAGAAGAAGGATTAACTCCCATAGAATATTTAAATGAATATAGATTAAATGTAGCAAAAAAATTATTGCTTAATCTTGATAATTCTATTAAATATATTGCCCATACTTCAGGTTTTTCAAACTCCAACTACTTCACAAAAGTATTTAAGAAAAAATTCAACATAGTACCAAGAGAATATAGAATAAATAATTTAATGTAATATAATAACTGAGATACAAATTTTATATCTCAGTTATATTTTTGTTTTTTTTAATTTTAATATATATATATATACATTTTTTATATACCTACTATTTATAATCTTTTAAAAATTGATTTAATAAATTTAATATACCCATTTAATGTTAGAACTTTAATTTGTTCTAAATTTCTTTTCATTATCACGTATACATATATGTATAAAAAATAACCTAATGCAAGTCCTATATTTACATAAATATCTTTAATATCTATAATATATCCAAAAAATACAATGAAATCTAAACTACCACCCCAAAATATTTTATCTATTATAGAGCATATAATAGCCGCAATTACAACCATCATGCAAACTCTTATTTTTGAATTTAATGCATTGGATTTTAACACATATAAATAAAATGTTACTACTAAACAAAGTGATACTAAATTAAAAAAAATCAAAGTTGGTATACCTAAGCCTAAATTAAGTTTAAGATTAAAAAGAGACATATAATCCTTATTTAAATAAACATCGAATCCTAATTTATTATTAAGTAATCTAAATGAAATGTGGTTAAAAAATGTATTTATAAAAATTTTAGTTAATTGATCAATTAAGACTAATATTAATATAATTAATATGTTTTTTCTTAGTTTCTCCATAATCTAATAATTGA
>NZ_LOQI01000074.1 GCF_001517915.1 Oceanivirga salmonicida
GAATTTGAAAAAGAAAAAAACACAGAAAGGGTTGATATAATTGCTAATTAATGAAATTAAAGAAAAAAGAAACATGAAAAATTTTGCAATATTAACTACAATTTTTATTTTGCAATTTCTTATTTTACCAATATTGTTTTTTAAATTATATTATATTTCTTTTGTAATAAGTTTATTATTCCCAATATTGAATTTATACCTATTTTTTTATTTTGTAATTACTAAAACATATAATGAGAAAGTAGAAATAGTTAGGATAATACAGTATATATTGTTAACAGCTATAACAATATTTGCTTTAGAAATTGTATTTGGAATATTTTTTGCTATTATGGCTTTTATAATTCAAAATATTACTATAACTGGTATAGTAGGAATAATAATTTTAATAATTTTTTATGTAATATTTATGATAAGATTATTAAAATTAAAATTTTCTGCATTTAGTAAAGTTAAGAAACCAGATTTAGAAAAATTTTCAGATTATATGTGGAAAAAGAATAAAAATGTATATTATCTAATTATTTTAGTATTTATAATATTATATGCTATTCAAATGGTATATGGTATTTATGTGGTTTTGGACATATTTTTAGATATATCTAAAGATATTGATTTTTTTCCTTCAGAAATATTAAATTTAGATACAACTAATCCAGCTAATATGGAATTAATAATACAAGAAGCAGGAAATAAATTTATAAAATTATATTATTCTATGTTTAAAATTAAAATTTTAATTTTGTATATTCCTAGTATAATTTATTCATACATTAACTACTGTGTAAATGTAGACATATATGGAAGTTATTTAGAATTTGAAAAAGAAAAAAATATAGAAATTACTAAGTAAATTTTTAAGAAATGGAGAAAAAATGGTAATAGATGAGTTAAAAAAGGTTAAAAATATTAAAAATTTTGCAATATTAATGTCTGCATTAATTTTGTTAACATTAAGTGTACTTTTAGTATTTTATGAAATAATTAAAAATAATTATGTTTCAGATAATATTTATTTTTCTATAGTAATAATCTCATTAATGCTTTTAGTGGGAATAATTATGTTATACTTAAATTTCTATCTCATAATTAAAAAAACATACAATGAAAAGCTTAGTATAAACAGAATGGTTCGTTACGTATTATTATTAATATTGTGGGGATTGATAATAACAGTATCTGTATTTTTTATTTCAGTGGCATTGGCATATATAGTAGGTTTTTGGGGACTAGTTACAATATTAAATTTAAGTACCCAACCAATAATTATATATAAATCAATAGGATTAAGATTTTCTGCATATAGTAAAATAAAAATATCTGAATTAGAAAAATTTTCAGAATATATGTGGAGTAAAAATAAGAAAATGTATTATTTGCTTATTTTAATGCCTCTTATTATATCTATTCTTAATATGGCATATTCATATTATTTTATTTATGATATATTAGGTTCTGATTCATTTGATCCAGAATTATTAAATTCTAAAATATTTTTATTTAAAATATTTGTTCCATATTTAATTTATATACCATATAGTTATTTACAATATTGTATAAATGTAGATATATATGGTAGTTATTTAGAATTTGAAAAAGAAAAAAATATAGAAATTAGTGAGTAGGAGAGATATGGAGTTTTCAAGTAGAGTAAAAAATATGCAGTATTCGCCTGTAAGAAAGTTAGTACCATTAGCAGAAAAAGTAGCAAATGAAGGAGTTTTTGTTTATGGTTTTCATATAGGGCAACCAGATGTAAAAACACCTGATTCATTTTTTAATGGAGTTTTTGGTTACCAAGAAAAAATAGTTAAATATGCAAATTCACAAGGTATAAGTGAATTATTATATGCATTTGAACAGTCATATAAAAAGCATGGAATTAATCTTTCAAAAGATGAAATTATAATAACAAATGGTGGGAGTGAAGCGTTACAATTTGCAATAGCGGCTATTTGTAATCCTGATGATGAAATATTAGTTCCTGAACCATATTATTCAAATTATGATAGTTTTTTAAGAGTATCTAATGCAAAATTAGTTCCCATAGTTACAACAATTGAAAATGGTTATAGATTACCTAAAAAAGAAGAAATAGAAAAATTGATAAGTTCTAAAACAAAAGCCATTTTATTTTCTAATCCTTGTAACCCAACAGGAGTAATTTTAAATGAAGATGAAATGCAAATGATTAAAGAAATAGCATTAGAAAATGATATATATATAATATCAGATGAAGTATACAGACAGTTTATTTATGATAAAAATCAAAAGTTTACTTCTTTTATGAATATAGATGGCATAGATGATAGACTAATAATGGTAGATAGTATTTCAAAACATTACAGTGTTTGTGGTGCTAGAATAGGGACTTTTTGCGCTAGAAATAAAGATTTACTAAATCAAGTTTTAAAATTTTGTCAAGCAAGATTATCGGTTTCAACAATAGAACAATTTGCAACAGTAAGTTTGTTAAAAGGAATTGATTTATATATTGAAGACGTTAGAAAAGAATATAAAAATAGAAGAGATATACTTTGTGAGGAATTAAGTTTGATAGAAGGTGTTAGCATTTGTAGACCAAATAGTGCCTTTTATGTTTTAGCAAAGTTACCAGTAAAAGATATTGAAAAATTTTCAATTTGGTTGTTAGAAGAATTTAGGTATAATAATGAAACTTTAATGTTTGCTACAGGACCAGGATTTTATTCAAAAGAACATTATAATAATGGAATACAAGAAGCAAGATTTTCGTTTTGTTCATATAACTCAGAAGAAATAAAAAATGGGATAGAAGTATTAAAAATTGCCCTGAAAGAATATAGTAAATTGTCAAATGTTTAAAAAGTATTTTTTCTTTGCAATTTTACATAAAATATTGTATAATAGTGTGAATAGGTGAAGGTATGAAAAGAATTAATTTAAAAGTTAAAAATGAACAAGGTCTTCACGCAAGACCATCTACAAAGTTTGTTCAAATTACTCAAAAATATGAAGGTGATATAAAAGTTATTTTTAATGATGAGGAAGTTGATGCAAAAAATGTAATGGGGCTAATGCTTTTAGCAATATCTAAAAATGATGAATTTACAGTAGTTGCAAATTTAGATAATGAAATTTCTGAAAAAGAGGTTTTAGATGAACTAAAATATTTAGTCGAGGTCTTGAAATTTAATGAAATATAATAAAGGAGAGAAATAAGGGTATGAGCAATGTTAATTTTGAAGAACTTCTAGCAGAATATATTCCAAGTGATTACAAATCAGGATCTGTTATAGAAGATGCAATTATAGTGAGAAAGGATATGGACTATGGTTTCTTAGATATAAATAATAAACTTGAAGGTAGAGTAAGAGCTTTTGAAATAGAAGGTTATGAAGTAGGAGATAAAATATCAGTACAATTTATAAGAAGCGAAGATGATTTTATAATAGTTTCTAAATTAGCTTTAGATAGAACAAAAGAATTAGATAATTATAATGAATCAGACGTAGTTTCAGGAGAAGTAGTTAAAAAAATTAAAGGTGGATTTAATGTTAGAATAAAGAATAATAATGCATTTTTACCATTTTCACTATCCGCTGCAAGAGGTAACGAAATAGTTGGAAAAACTTTTGATTTTGTAATAAAAGAAAAAAGTAAAAAAGGATTAACAGTTTCAAGAATAGATTTCGTAAAAGAAAAAACTAATAAATTCTTAGAAACAGTTAATGTAGGAGATACTTTAAAAGGTACTGTTAAAGAAATTTTAGACTTTGGGTTAATTTTAGATTTAGGAGCTATGACAGGTTTAGTGCATATTTCAGAATTAAGTTGGAATCAAATCTCTAATATTAGAGAAACTTATAAAGTTGGTCAAGAATTAGAAGCAAAAGTTATAGAATTAAATGTAGAAAAATCAAAAATCAAATTAAGTGTTAAACAATTAGAAGAAGACCCTTGGTTAAAGATTAGAGAAAAATATACTATTGGAGAAAAAAGAACAGGAACTATAAAAGAAATCTTTGATTTTGGATTAGTAATAAATATAGATGGAACTAATGATGAAGGATTTATGCATATTTCAGATGTTTCATACAGAAAATTCTTCCAATTAGATAAATCATATAATGTAGGAGATTCAATAGAATTTTTCATCGAAAATATAAATGATGAAAAACAAAGAATTTCATTAAGTGCTAAAAGAGTACTAGATGAAAAATGGGAAAATATTGAAAGTATAATGCAAGAAGGTAATAAAATAAAAGCCAAAATTGTATTTATGCAAGAATATGGTATGTTTGTTGAACTAGAAAATAAGTTAGAAGCATTTGTTAGAAGAAATGAGTATGCTTGGCTTAAAGAAGAATTGCCTGAATTACATGAAGGTGATGAAGTAGATGTAGTTATTTTATCAATAGATAAAGAAGAAAGAAAAATTGCAGCATCAATTAAAGAACTAGTAGTTTCTCCTTGGTTAGAAGCACACGAAAAATATGCAATAGGTGATTTTGCGGATGTGGTAATAACTAATGTTTTAGAAAATGCATACCTTGCAGAGTTAACTCCAAGATTTAAAGGATTAATACCTAAACGGGAAGCAACAGAAGAATTGAATGTTGGGGACAATGTTAAGGTTTTAGTAATAGATTCAAATGGTTCTAAATCTTCAATTATTCTATCAGTAAAAAAGGTTAAAGAAGTTGAAGAAAAAGAAGAATTAAGCGAATTAATGGAAACTTACGGAGTTTAATAAATAAAAAAAAGATGTGCTTTTAAAAGTACATTTTTTTTAAAAAAATAGGAGGTATATTATGAAAAAAAAACCTATAATAGGTATTTCTTCTAGCATAATGATAGATACCAAGTTTTTTCTAGGTTATGAAAAATCTTATGTGAATTATGATTATGTAAAGGCTGTTCTAAAAGCAGGTGGAATACCCATTATTATACCATTTAATGAATGTGAAGAAGTTACAATTGAGTTAACTAAAAATTTAGATGGTTTGATTTTATCAGGAGGGCACGATGTATCACCATATAATTATGGGCAAGAACCACATCCTAAATTAGGCGAAACTTTTCCTGAAAGAGATAAGTTTGATTATATTTTATTAAGAGAGTGTAAAAAATTAAAAGTACCTATTTTAGGAATATGCCGAGGTATGCAAATTATTAATACTTACGAAGGTGGAACATTATTTCAAGATTTATCATTAATAAATTCAGCTAATGTTTTAAAGCACAATCAAGGTTCTAAACCAACTTTAGAAACACATAAAGTAAAAATAGAAAAAAATACTATATTATATGATATTGTTCAAAAAGAAGAAATGATGGTAAATTCATTTCATCATCAAGCAGTAGACAAAGTTGCAAATAATTATAAGGTAGCAGCAGTTGCTAGTGATGGAGTAGTAGAATCTATTATTTCTGAAAAAGATGAATTTATATTAGCTGTTCAATGGCACCCAGAAATGTTACATGCTAAATCAGAAACTGCTAATCAAATATTTAAGGCACTAGTAGATAAGGCAGGTGATTATAGTGCAAAAAGAAAGTAAAATGAAGTTTTGGTCTATAGTTTTATTGACTATAAACTCAATTATTGGAACAGGTATATTTTTGTCGCCAGGTTCAGTTGTAAAACAAGCAGGGAGTAAAGCTCCTTTAATTTATTTAGCAGCAGCAATATTTGCATCTATATTAGCAATAAGCTTTGCGTCAGCATCTAAATATGTAGTTAAACCGGGAGCAGCTTATGCATATGCAAAAGCATCTTTTGGAGATGCAATGGGTTCATATGTTGGTATAACTAGGGTAGTTGCGGCATGTATTGCATGGGGAGCATTGGCTACTTTTGTTGTAAGAACAACATTATCAATATTTGGTATGGAGATAGATAATAAAACTGTAACTATAGGTTTTTTAATTTTAATGATAATACTTCTTATAATTAATATAATTGGAACAAGAGTTCTTACTATAATAAGCAATTTATCAACTATTGGAAAAATGGGAGCATTAACTATAACTATAATAGCTGGAATAGTTGTGTTATTACAAATGGGAGAAATTCATATATTTGATGTAGATTCAATGTTAAATTCTGAGGGTCAAAGTTTAATTCCTGCATTGACTGTTTCAAGATTTGTTACAGCATTAGTTGCAGCATTTTATGCATTTACTGGTTTTGAAAGTATAGCAAGTGGTTCACATGACATGGAAGAACCTGAAAAGAATTTACCAAGAGCAATACCATTAGCAATAGGAATAATAGCTATGATATATTTTGGAATAGTGTTAGTTTCTATGAGTATAAATTCGGAAGCATTAGTTACATCAAAAGAAGTTGTAGTATTAGCATCAGTTTTTTCAAATCAAATAATACAAAAAATAATAATAGGTGGAGCATTAGTATCAATGTTTGGAATAAATGTTGCAGCATCATTCCATACACCACGTGTATTTGAAGCAATGGCAAAGGAAAAACAAGTTCCAGAAATATTTATTAAAAGAACTAAACAAGGATTACCATTAGCGTCATTTTTACTTACAGCATCAATAGCAATAATAATACCTCTTGCATTTAATTATAATATATCAAATATAATTATAATAAGCTCTATATCAAGATTTATACAATTTGTTATAGTTCCAATAGCAGTTATAATGTTCTATTATGGAATGAATAAAGAAGAAATATTAGATGCTAAGAAAAATTACATTACAGATGTAATAATACCAGTATTAGCATTAATATCAACTGTATTATTATTAGCTAATTTTAATTGGGTTGGACAATTTTCAAATAAATTACCCGATGGTAGTTTAGTACCTAATATGAACGCTATATATTCAATGTTAGTAGGTTATTTAGTATTACCTGCTTTACTAAGAATGTATGAATTAAGAGAAAATAAAAAATCTTAATAAATTATAAAATAGTATTATTAGATAATTGTTAAGATGCTAATATATAATAATAACTTATAAATAAAATGTTAATTAATATTGGAGGTAGGGATTTACCTCCATTGCATTTTTTTAAAAATTAGAATGAGAGTTTAAATGAATGAAATAATAGTAAAAATCATATATTTATTTTTGATATATTCTTTCTTAGGATGGGTATTAGAAGTAATATATCATGTAATAGAAGATGGAGATTTTGTAAATAGAGGATTTTTAATAGGACCTTATTGTCCTATATATGGCTTAGGTATGTTTTTAATATTATATTTACTTTCG
>NZ_LOQI01000075.1 GCF_001517915.1 Oceanivirga salmonicida
ATAATTTATGTAACAAATTTTTACCTCTATCTTTGTTATCCAATGTATCTCCATATTTTTCCAATAAATTATATACTGCATTTTGAATTTTATTTTTAATACTTCTAATTTCATTTTCATCATATAAAAAATACAGAAATTCTAAATAAATATTTGAATCATATATATTACAATAATCAAAAATACTTTGGAAATATGAATAATTACATTGATTTAATCTATAAAATTATCAAATAAAAATAATACGATAATATCATTAAGAATTTTCATAAAGATACCGTTAATAACAATTATTTATAGGTAACATTATGTAAAGTTTTTAATTTATTCCAACAGGACCAAAATCATAATTATAAATTATTTGATTTAATCTAAGTTTATTAATATTTTTAACTTCTATCTTTTTATCTTTTATTGGACTTCCAAATAAAGCTATATTTCGAATTGTAGTAGCTTTTTCAAATTCTTTATATTTTGGAAATTTTCTCAATGGAAGGCCACAAAATGTTCCGAATGGAATTTTACCTGTTCTTAATAAACTAAAAAAAGAAGGATATATAATTCCATCAAATCCTTTCTCTTTTACATAAAGACTTAAATCTCTTGAAATTTCATAGGCATTTGGCGATTCTTTAGAAGCTAAAAATAACATTTGTATTGATAAATCTAAGCTTTCAAATGCATTAATATTTTCATCAATTGGCTCTGTTAAGTCTAAAAGCTTTAAAGTATTATTTGGCTTAAGTGTTGCAACGTATATTTCATCTTCTGTTATTACTCTACATTCATGAATACAAACTTCTAAATCTTGAGAAGCATATAAAATTGGATTATTTTTACTATCTAGTCTCCCTTTTCCTGGGTATGGAGAACTATCATATTCATTTTTATCAATAGGTTTTTCAGGGTTTGTTCGTATTCTATAGAATAATTCATTTTCTTTTAACAAAACTGTTGGAAATTCATCAATTATCCTTTTGAAAATTGATTTTCTTTTTTTTATATTTTGTAAATCTTTTAAAGGTTCAATTTCTCCAATAAGCCATAATGGAGGTCCGTAAACAAAAAATCCAATTCCTAATTCTTTTTCAAAAAGTTTTACATCTTTTTGTAATGAGTTAGAGAATTTAACACTTGTCTTTATATACTTATTAAATTTAATTGTTGGAGAAGCTCCATAATCTAATTTAACAATACTTCCAACTTCAAAAAATCTATAAACTAATTCTTTTATCTGTTCAATATTTAGTTTAATTCCATGAGAATTTAAACAATTTCTACAATTATTAGAGTTTTGTATTCCAATTTTCTCTGCCATAAGTTTAAGTCCTTGGTCTGTAAAACATTTTGAACAAAGTTTTTCTTTATTTTTGTAATTTTTTATCATAATAATTTCTTTCTTTAAAATTAATATAAATCTATATTTTATATCTTTCTTTTTCTATATTCAATTTTAATTTACAAAATATTTCATTTATTCCCCATCTTTATTCTTAATTCTTCTACTAATTTATATACTGCTGTAGTGCCTTTCATTTCACTAGGAAGTGAATATTCTTTATTCTTTTTACAGTATTTACTTTTTGCTCTTTCTATCGCTTGCTTTTCATCACCAAATTTTAATAAATTTTTATAAAGATTTTTTTCTGATTTCTTATATTTCTTTTTTTTAGTTTTTTGACAATATATTTTCTCAAATTTATCACAACATACTTTAGAATTTGAAATATTTTCAAGATTCGAAAAATATGCCATTAACCATATTTCAAAACAAGGATTTGACCACCCAACATTAATATTCAAATTATTAGCTTTTTTTATTAATGAGTCAAAATTCTTAATCTCATCTCTGTCAAATATTAACCAGATTTCTCTATATCTTGAATCTTTATTTCTTTGTTCTAATGCAAATTCTATCATTTTTGAAAGTGATTTATTTGCATATATTTTTATTATTAAATCATTTTTTAGTTCTTCGGAAATAGTATTTTTTATACCTTCAAAATAATTTTTTTCTGTTTTTTAAGCATCAGTAATTATAAGATATGCACCGTATTTTAAAGGTATTTTATTTCTATCTTCTCTTTTTTGCATTAATCTACTACTTCTTTTCATAACTATTCACTTCCTAATAAATTTTTCAAATATGGTACTGCACCATAATTTCCAAGAATATAATTTTTTTCATAATTAGAATCTTTACGAACTTTTTCACCTTTTTCATTTACAATATCATCTAATGAATATAGTTTTGAACGTCCTTTAGTTTTTTCTGTAAACCATATTTCATCTCTACGTAACAAATCCATACTCATATAAATAGGACTATGTGTAGTGAAAATTAACTGGGCATTATTAGGATTTTTTTCTTTATCAGTAAATGTAAGTATTATATTTCTCATAAGAAGTGGATGTAATTTTATATCTAATTCATCTGCAAAAAATACTCCTCCTGTCTCCAAAACATCATGAAGAAATTGATATAATGCGAACATTTTCTGTGTACCTGATGATTCTTCTACTAAAGAAATTTTTGCAGTTTTCCCATTATCTAATTTATGAACTGTAAAAACTCTATATTTATCTTTATCCTCTGTTGGTATTTTTTCAACTTCAATATTAATAATAGAGTCATCAAATGAATTAATAAATTTAACTATATTTTTTCTAACTTCATCACTTTCATCTATTTTATCTGACAAAATATTTTCAAATAAAAAACCATGCATAGAATTACTAAAATTAATATTTCTTATTTTTAAAAACCATTTTTGTACATTTTGAAATTCTATTATATTCAAAGCACTTCCTAATGATACTAAAAGTGTTTCATCTTTTATAGAAACTTCTATGTTAGATCTAAATTTTTCTAATGAAGATATTAATTCAATTCTCTCTCCTCTTTTTCTATTAAATATACAAGAATACTCATTATTCCTTTTTACTCCTGTTTTTGTATTTGATAAAAGATATTCCTCCAATATACCTTTATTATCTATTTTGAATCCATATGAATAATATCTCTCCTTATTTCCATTTTTTGCTATATAATTAACTTCAAACTCACTTACTTCATTTTTAGAATCACTAAATTTAAAAGGTTTAGTTTTCAAAAAATATTTATCTTTTTTTCTATCATTTGAAAAATCAAGAGAATTTAAAACATAATTTTCCATAAAACTAAATGCTTCAAATACATTTGATTTTCCACTTGCATTTGCACCATAAATAGAAGACACTGGAAGCACTTTTTCATTAGCAATTTTTCTTATATGAAACGATAGTTCATTACTCCCACTTGCTCTCATATCTAATATTGCTTCATTTTCAAAAGATTTATAATTTGAAAAATAAAATTGTAATAACATTTCATTACCACCTTTCCATATCTTATTTATATAATTATAGTACTTTTTTGCATAAAAAGCAATATTTTTGAAAATAAATCTCATTTTTTGGTATATATGATATAATAATCCATAAAAAAAAATGAGTACCTGACTCAAACAATAATATGTAATTTCCTAGTACTCTTTTTTATTAATATATATCATTTCATTTTCAAATTCTAAAATTTATACTGTATTTTCGTAATTATTACAGACATTATAACCTACATTTATTCTTTCAAAAAAATTAACTTATAATAATAAAACAAAAATATGTACTTTAACCTTCAAAATAGTTTTCACTTTTATGCTTGATTTATTAGTACATATTTTATATATAATATAAAAAATTTAATAATATATTAATAATTTTAATTTATAATTCATTATAATTTTTTACTACTAAATTTATAATTTCATCATCTTCTAATCCTGTAATTTGCTTAAATACTTTTTCAACTGGTATCTCATTTAACATTTTTTCCAGTTCTAAAGATTGTTGATCATCTACAGATCTATATTTAAGTATATATGAACATATAGTAGCTAAATTATTAATTTCTAGTCCTCTTTCTTTACATTCTCTTATTGGTTTTATAAATCTTTCATTATATCCCAATTTTCTTATTGGGGTTCTACAAACTCTAGATGTTTCATCAATTATATATGGGTTTTCAAAACGTTTTATTACATTATTCACATAATCTGTTAAATCTTTTTTATTAAAATTCCATTTTTTTAATAATAATTCCTTTGTTTCGTTCAAAACTAATAATAATTGATTTTTAATTGATTTATCCTTTAAACCTTCATTAACAATTTTTATTCCTTTATAATTTGCAATGTAACTTAATGCTGCATGCCCTGTATTTACAGTAAATAATTTCCTTTCTATATATGGGGATAAATCTGAAACATAATGAACTCCTTTAATATTTTTATTATCAGGTACTTTAATTTTTAATTCTTCTATTATCCATTCAGAAAATTTTTCTACTTCAACTAATAATTTATCTTTATGTGATTGCTGTGGCACAATTCTATCTACTGCTGCATTAGGAAATGCTACATATTTTAAAATAAACTCCTTTTCTTTTTCATTTAAATATTCGAATATTTTTTTTTGTAAAAATGAGGATCCATCTATCATATTTTCACAAGCAATTACATCTAATTTTTTAGTGTTATTTTCTTTATATTTAATTTTAAAAGCTTCTGCAATATCTTTTGCTATAATTGGTAAAACATTCGGACCAATAGCTGTTGTAATTAATTCTGATTCAAGTAAGACTTTATATAATAACTTTTTTTCATTTTTTATATGTATGCCGTTAAAATTGTTAATAACTTTTTCAATTACATTTTTATCAAGAATTTTTATATTATATGTATCTCTATTTTTTAATTCATTTATAATAGTATCATCTATATCCACAAAATTAATTTCATAGTTATTATCATTTAATATTTGTGCTATAAATCCTCTTCCTATATTTCCAGCACCAAAATGTAAATTACGCATTTTAACCTCTTTCTATTTAACTAAATATTGCTAATATTTCTTCTTTTGTTTCTGCCTTAATTAATTTCAAAACATTTTCTTCTTCTGAGCAAAAAATTGCAATTTTTGAAAGTAAATCCATATGTTCTTCTCCCACACCTGCTATACCAAAAACTATATGCACTAATGCATTTTCTAAAAATGATACTCCATCTGGAAATTGAACTATGGAAATTCCACTTTTCTTTATTGAAAATTTTGATTCATTAATTCCATGTGGAATTGCAATATAATTACCTAAATATGTTGTTACAATTTTTTCTCTCTCTAACATTGCATCAATATAAGTTTCGTCAACGCAATCATTATCAAGCAAAATTTTACCAGCTATTTTTATTGCATCATATTTTGTTTCTGCTTTTTGTTTCAAAAGAATATATTCTTTGTTTATTTGCATATAATTTCATTCCTTTCAATATTTATTTTAATTTTGAAATTATTTCATCATATTTATTAGAAGTTAAAAAATTATCAACAGATACATAAATGGCACTTGGATTCATTTTTTTTACACGCTCCATTAATTCTTTTTGTGATATTATAATTACATTCGATTCATCTTTTAAATTTCTAATAGCTGTATTAATCACTTCATATGAAAGTCCCGCTTCTTTTATTTTATTTCTCAGAATTGAAGCTCCCATTGCTGAACTCCCCATACCTGCATCACATGCAAAAATAATTTTAGAAATTTTTTTACTATGATCTATTATTTCCCCTTTAGATGTTTTTTTCATTTCTGAAACTTCTGTTTTAGCTTGCTCTAAATCTAAGTTATTACTTTTATCTTTTTTTAATATTAATGCTGCAAAAACAAATGATGCTACCGTTGCAACTATTACTCCAGAAATTACTGCCAGATGACTACCTCTTGCTGTTAAACCTAAAATAGCTATTATACTTCCGGGAGAAGCTGGCGCTTGTAAACCTCCACCTAATATATGTATTGTTGCAGTCCCACATATTCCACCTAATATCGCTGCTATTATCAATATTGGTTTCATTAAAATGTATGGAAAGTAAATTTCATGTATCCCACCTAAAAAATGTATTACAGCTGCTCCATATGCAGATGATTTTGATACTCCTTTCCCGTAAAACATATATGCCATTAAAATCCCTAAACCTACACCCGGATTTGCTTCTAATAAAAATAAAATGGATTTACCTGTAACCCTTGCTTCTTCTGTTCCAAGCGGAGTCAAAATACCATGATTTATTGCATTATTTAAAAATAGAATCTTAGCCGGTTCAATAAATACATTTGCTAATGGTAATAAATGTGCATTAATAATTATATCTACACCTAAAGATAACGTTTGATTTAAGCTAGCTACAGCTGGACCTACACTAAAGAATCCTAATATAGCTAAAATAAATCCTAAAATACCTAATGAAAAATTATTAACTAACATTTCAAAACCTGGTTTTATATTAGGTTGAACTATCTCATCAAATTTTTTCATTAAATATGCAGATAATGGTCCCATTATCATTGCCCCTAAAAACATGACTGCATCAGTTCCAGTTACAACTCCCATAGTTGCAATTGTTGCAATTACAGCTCCACGAGAATCGTGAATATTTTTACCAGCAGTATACGCTATTAGTAATGGTAATAAATATTGAATCATTGGTCCTACCATTTTAGACAATTCTGCATTTGGTAGCCAACCTGTTGGAATAAATAATGCTGTTATTAATCCCCAAGCTATAAATGCTCCAATATTAGGCATAACCATACTTGACAATGCTGTACCTATTTTTTGAACAACTACTTTTACATTTGTTTTTGTCATATAAATGTCTCCTTTCTAACATAAAAATTAAGTTTAATTTTTTATTCCTTGATTAAATTTGTAAATTTTTTTAATTAATTTTTTTTCTAATTTATGGGCTATATTTATAAAAATAATTGTATAATAACAATAATTATATATAAATTGATTGTAATAATCTAAAATAAATTAAGAACTCTTTCTTTTTTTATATTAAAAAATCAACATTAAAATATTAAGTCCATTTTTGCAGTTTATTGCACATTACAAATTTAAATTAGCACATAATTGTGTAAAAGTCAACACATTTTTTTGTTTTTTTTTACAAATTTGGTATTTTTCATTGTAAAACTTTGTAATAAACTATAAAATTAAAATAATTTAGGGGAGTGTCAAATGAAAAGTGTGGGTTATCGTTTAAAAATATTAAGAAAAGAAAAAAAGTATACATTAGAAAATTTAGCAGTTGAATTAAATTTTAAATACAATAC
>NZ_LOQI01000076.1 GCF_001517915.1 Oceanivirga salmonicida
GTACCATTTTTTTCTTTTAAGTAAGCATCTGTATCTTTATCTACCACTATATCTGCATGCAAAACTAAAACTGCTCCAAAGAATAGTGTTATTGGTAATACTTTCGATTTCGTTAACATAATATATCCTCCTAATTTTTATTTCTTTATAAATTTTATATTATATTTATATCTCGTTTTTCAAAAAATGCAAGTATTTTTTTAAATATTTTTTTAATTGTTAAATTTCTTAATATTTGTTCATTTTTATATCTAAAAATTTTTTAAATCACGGAAATTGATATTTTGTTTTGCATAATGCTATACTTATGTTTAGAAATTACGAAATACTTTTGTATATTATTAATATTAGCTTATCTCCTATTTTTAAATTTAATAAACCCCCCTATCATTTTTTTTAATATAATTTCTTTATTTTATAGTTATAATATAATCATAAACTACAAAAAAGGAGTTATTACTAACCCCCTTCTTAAATTTCTATAAATTTAAATATCTATTAAAATGTTTTTGCTACTTCAAGTCCTATTATACCCTTAGAACCAATGGCAATATATGCTCCCACTTTAAGTCCATTTTCAAATTTTTTACCTATATGAGTTTTAATATTCATAGGTATAGGAATCCCAATTTTTAAATTTCTATTTGGTACTTTATTAAAAGTAATTCCTAGTGGAATAGAAAATTCATTCCCTATATACATTCCATTTCTTTTAATATACACATCATATCTCACACCCATATTTACTTGTAAAAAAGTATTAAACCCACTAACTGAATCTTCATTTTTTAAATTTGTATTGTATGATGTATGTAAACCAAAAACTGGTCCTATTCCAACATTTGCATTTTCAGACTCAAATATCCATTCTGGTTGTATATCTGCTCCTAATGCAACTCCTACTACTACACCTTCTCTTATATCAACGCTAAAATTTCCACCAAGATTACCAATAACGTTAATATTATTCGGTTTTTGGGCATATGGATGAAAGTGATAATGTTAATGTTAACATTATTGTTGTTAAAAAATTTTTCATGTATTCCACATCCTCTCAGCAATCAGTATACTTCTTTTATTAAAAAATAGCAATGCTTTAAGATTAATATTTGTTTAAATAAAATTTTCACCTTATAAATTGGTCAATAAAAAATTTATTTTTATAACTTGTCAATTACGACTTATACTTACAAAATAATTTTGTAGAATTTCACATATTACATTACTATTGAAAAAAATTTTCAAAAGTGTTAGTATATGTATATATGTAAATAAAGAAAAAACAAGGAGATACAATGAAAAAGATTGCAATTTTAACAAGTGGTGGAGATTCACAAGGAATGAATACCGCTATTAGAACAGTAGCAAAAGCAGCAATGAGTAAAGGTTGGGAAGTTTATGGAGTAAAAAGAGGATATAAAGGTTTAGTCGATAATGACATGAAACTTTTAACACCCTTAGATATAGCAGGTTTAACTAATAAAGGTGGAACAAAACTATTATCAGCAAGATTACCAGAATTCAAAAATCCTGAAGTTAGAGCAATAGCTGCTGAAAATTTAAGAAAAAGAGGAATAGATTCTCTTGTAGTTATAGGTGGAGATGGTTCATACCATGGTGCACATTATTTATACGAGGAACAAGGAATTAAAACTGTTGGTATTCCTGGTACTATAGATAATGATATAGCAGGAACTGATTATACAATAGGTTATGATACTGCATTAAATATAGTTATAGATTTTATATCAAAAATACAAGATACTGCAAAATCACACGAAAGAACTGTATTAGTTGAAGTTATGGGGAGAAACTGTGGAGATATCGCCTTATATGGTGGTATAGCAGCAGCAGCAAATGGAATACTAATACCTGAGGTTGAATGGAAAATAGAAGACTTAGAAAACATTATAAAAGAGAGAAGAAAAAAAGGGAAAAATTATGATGTCATAGTTGTATCGGAAGGCGTAGGTAATACAGAAGATATAGCCAAAGAACTATCTAAAAGAATGCCTGAATTAGATGTTAAAACTGTTGTTTTAGGACATGTTCAAAGAGGTGGTTCACCAACTGCATCAGATAGATTAATTGCAACTAAATTAGGAATTGCAGCAGTAGACATATTAGAAAAAGATGAAGTTGCTGGTGTTATGGTAGGCTTACAAAAAACAGACATAGTTATAAATAAATTATCTTACGCATGGGAAAATTATAGCAAAAAAAATCAAGAATATTACGATATAGCAATGATGTTATCAATATAGGAGGAAATTATGAAAAAAATTAAAATGACAAAAATCGTATGTACAATAGGTCCAAAAAGTGAAAAACCTGAGGTATTAAAAGAATTAGTGTTAAACGGAATGAATGTAATGAGATTAAACTTCTCACATGGAGATTTTGAAGAACATGGTGGAAGAATTAAAACAATAAGAAAAATATCAGAAGAAACTGGTAAATTTGTTGCAATATTATTAGATACAAAAGGACCTGAAATCAGAACAGGTAGTTTTGCAGAAGGAGATATTAAGTACGAATTAAAACAAGATGATAAAATAACATTAACATCTGATTATGAATTTAAAGGAAACAAAGATAAAATTTCTATATCATACCCAAATATGACAAAAGATCTTAAACCAGGAAATACTATTTTATTAGATGATGGATTGATTGGTTTAGAAGTTTTAGAAATTAAAGGTGAAGAAATATTCTGTAGAGTTAAAAACTCAGGAATGTTAGGACAAAAAAAAGGTGTTAATTTACCTGGAGTATCTGTATCATTACCTGCATTAGCTGAAAAAGATATAGAGGATTTAAAATTTGGTTGTAAAGTTGGAGTAGACTATGTAGCGGCTTCATTTATTAGAAAAGTTTCTGACGTTGCAACAGTTAGAAAAGTATTAGATGAAAATGGTGGAGAAAACATTAAAATAATCTCTAAAATAGAAAACCAAGAAGGTATAGATAACTTTGATGAAATCTTAGAATTATCAGATGGTATAATGGTAGCAAGAGGAGATTTAGGAGTAGAAGTTCCTACTGAAAGAGTTCCTTTCTACCAAAAAATGATGATAAAAAAATGTAACAAAGCTGGTAAACCAGTAATAACTGCTACTCAAATGTTAGACTCTATGCAAAAAAATCCTAGACCTACAAGAGCAGAAGCAGGAGACGTTGCAAATGCTATATTAGATGGTACTGATGCTGTTATGTTATCAGGAGAGACAGCAAACGGTAAATATCCAGTAGAAGCTGTTAGAACTATGGCAAATATATCTGCTGAAACTGATAAGTTTGGAGTTAAGAAAAAAATATCTTCAACTGAAGTTGCTGTAGCAAGTATAACAGAAGCAATTAGTAAATCTGCTGTTTATTCTGGTGAATCATTAGATGCAAAATTAATTATTTGTTGGACAAAAACAGGAAGAGCTGCTAAAATGCTAAGAAAGTATAATCCAAAAATGCCAATAATAGCATTAACTGATAATGAACAAACAGGAAGACAATTAGCATTAATAAGAGGAGTTAGATCTGTATTAGCTAAAAACTTAGATAATACTGATGATTTCTTCAAAAAAGCTATTGAAGTTGCAAGTGGACATATTGTAACTACTAACGATGAAGATTACACTGGAATCAAAAAAGGTGATTTAATAGTATTAGTTACTGGTATATCAGAAACAGGAACTACAAATACTCTTAAAATAACAAGAATAGGTGAATAATAAAATTTAATATCACAAAAATGAGAGCCTAAATCTCTCATTTTTTTAAGGAAGATTATGACTAAATTAGATGAATTGATTAAAGTTTTTTCTGGATTACAAGGAATAGGTAAAAAAAGTGCAATTAGAATTGCCTTTGATGTACTTGCAAAAGATAAAACTGAAATAGAAAATATTATAGAAACTATTAAAACTTCATGTGAAACTATTAAACCTTGCACAATATGTTCTACTCTAACGGATTTAGGTATATGTGAAATATGTAGTAATAAAAAAAGAAATAAAAAATTAATCTGTCTTGTAGAAAATACAAGAGATGTTTTTGCTTTTGAAAATGCTGGTGGATTTAATGGACTTTATCATGTTTTAGGTGGAAAAATAGATCCATTAAATGGTATAGGTATAGATAAACTTAACATTAAAAATCTTTTAGAAAGATTAGATAATGTAGAAGAAATTATACTTGCTTTAAATCCAGATATAGAAGGAGAAACAACTACATTGTATCTTACAAGAATACTTAGTGATAAAAATATTAGAATAAGTAAAATTGCAAGTGGAATTCCTATGGGCGGAAATATAGAATATACTGATATGATGACACTAGTAAAATCATTAGAAGGAAGGCAGGAAATAAAAGATGAGTAAAAGTTTTTTTACATCTGAATTTGTATCACCTGGACACCCAGATAAAATCTGTGATCAAATTTCAGATGCGATACTAGATGAATGCTTATTAAATGACCCTAATTCAAGAGTAGCCTGTGAGACTTTTGCAACTACTGGTTTAGTTGTAGTTGGGGGAGAAATAACTACAGAAGGATATGTAGATATACAAAAAATAGTTAGAGATATAATAAAAGAAATAGGGTATATTCCAGGTCTTGGTTTTGACCATGACTGTGGAGTTATAAACACTATACACGCTCAATCACCTGATATATCAATGGGAGTTGATACAGGTGGGGCTGGAGACCAAGGCATAATGTTTGGTGGGGCAGTAAATGAAACTACTGAATACATGCCATTAGCCATAACATTAGCCCGTGAAATAATATTTAAATTAACTGAGTTAACTAAGAATAATACTCTAAATTGGGCTAGGCCTGATGCTAAAACCCAAGTTACATTAGAATATGAAAATGATAAAATAATTGGTATAGATACTATTGTTTTATCAGTTCAACATGATGAAGAAGTTACATTAGATAAAATAAAGAAAGATTTAAAAGAATTAGTAATAAAACCTGTATTAGAAAAATATGGCTATAATATATCAAATGTTAAAAAATTCTATATCAATCCAACAGGTCGTTTTGTAATAGGTGGCCCACATGGAGATACAGGACTTACAGGTAGAAAAATAATTGTAGATACATATGGCGGTTACTTTAAACACGGTGGTGGAGCATTTTCAGGAAAAGACAGTTCAAAAGTTGATAGAAGTGCTGCATATATGTGTAGATATATAGCAAAAAATTTAGTAGCAGCAGGAGTTGCTAAAAAATGTGAAGTTCAATTATCTTATGCCATAGGAGTTATAGAACCTACTTCTATTAAGGTTGATACTTTTGGAACTTCTAATATAGATGAAGAAAATATAGAAAAAGCAGTAAGAAAAATATTTAAATTAAGTCCTCGTGAAATTGAAAAACAATTCTCACTTAGAAAACCTTGTTTTAAATATAGAGATTTAGCTGCATTTGGGCATATAGGTCGTACAGATATAGATATCCCATGGGAAAAATTAGATAAAATTGAAGTAATAAAAGAGGTGCTTAATGTTTAAGAAAAGAAAAAATATAATTTTAATAATATTAGGACTATTTATAGTCCTTTTTCCTATTTTTTACACTAATTTAAAAAATAAGATGAATAAAAATAATGAAATAGTTACATACAATATATATTCTAAACCTAACACAATAGATCCACATCAATTTAGAGATATGTTAGCTGTACAACTTATGAATACTGTATATGAAGGATTATTAAGACAAGATGAAAATCAAAACTTTATACCAGCATTAGCCAAAAGTTTTGAAGAAAAATCAAATATTTTAACTTTTGAAATAAGAGAAGATGCAAAATACAGTGATGGAACTAAAGTTACTATAGATGACATAATAAACGGGTTTAGAAGAGCATTAAATCCTAAAACAGCGGCAAGATATTCTGAGATGCTTTTTCCTATTAAAAATGCAAAAAAATATAATAAAGGAGAAGCAACAAACGATGAACTTGGAGTTCAAAATGTAAATGGTAAATTAGTTATAACATTAGAAAAACCTACACCATATTTTAAATATGTTTTAACTCTACCAATATCATTTCCAGTAAAAGAAAAATTTGTAGATGACATAGAAGACTATACAAAAGCATTATATAATGGACCTTATATCATAAGTTCTATGAATGATGATGAAATAATATTAACAAAAAACAAATATTACTGGGACAATAAAAACGTACAATTAAACAAGGTTAAATTTGTAGCATTAAGCGACTCTTTTGTAATAGAAAATTTAATAAAAAATGAAGAACTAGATATTACTAGTGTTGATCCAATAGATATTGAGACAAAGAAAAAAAATAATGAACTATTTAGCTATTCTAACGGAAGAATTTGGTATTTAGAATTTAATTTAGCAAACGAAATCTTAAATGATAAAGAAAATAGACATATAATATCAGAATCTATAAATAGAAAAAAATATATAAAAGATATTAGAGAAGATGATTCTATAATAGCAAAATCTGTAATATCTGATTTATTAGGAGATTATAGAAAACTACACCCAGATGATACTTATTTAAAAGATGATATAAAATCTGATAAATTAAAAGGAAAAAAAATTAGATTGCTAACTGGAAACTCTACTTCTGAAGTAAAAGAAGCTAACTTTTTACAAGAAGAATTAAGAATTAAATTAGGTCTTGAAGTAGAAGTTTTAACTGTTACATTTAAAGATAGATTAGCATTAACTAGAAGTGGAGATTTTGATATAGTACTAAATACTTATAGTCCTAAACATGATGACCCTTTAACTATATTACATAGATGGTATAGACCTAATAAACCTAGCTATAATGCTTGGAGAAAAGAAGAATATATTAATTTAATAGATAAAATAGAAAATGAGACTGATACTAAAAAGCGTTATGAGTATATAAATAAGGCAGAAAGAATATTAGTTGATGATGCAATTATAGCACCTTTATTTTATTCAGTTGAAAATTGGTTTATTAGAAAAAATTTAAAAAATATTATAGTCCATCCTATTTCAAATACTATGGACATACATAAAATAAAGAGATAAGTCCAAAAAACTTATCTCATTTTTTAA
>NZ_LOQI01000077.1 GCF_001517915.1 Oceanivirga salmonicida
TAGGTAAAACTAATAGAAGTCTAATACCAAAGAACCTTGCGACTTTAGTCGTGAGAGTTTCAGTGCACAATTATATACTGTGAATAAGTATTATTTTCATAAGTAATAGAAAAATAATTATATTTTATTGATTATGGAATAAATAGATTTAGCATAAAAATTGGACATAATACGGGTATTATTTTACTTAAGAAATACAGTTTATTCAAATAAAATTAAAACAATTAGATTACATATTTAATATGTAGGTCTAATTATTAAACATGTCAATAAAAATAATAGATAATTTTACTCTATTATTTATAGAAAGTAGGAAACAAAATGAAAAAAGTTGTTAATGATATAGAGACAATGAGACTAAAATTTAAAGAATTTGTATTAAGTGTACCACAAGGTATAGTTTTAAAAAATGTAACAAAAGAAGATGCAAAAAGAAATGTTGAGCAAAAAGATAAAAGTGCAGACGAATCATATAAAGTGATAGCAGTAAATGTTACAGATGATTATGTATTTACAAAATTTAAAGATTTAAATGATGGAAAACAAGTAAGAGATACTATCATATACATTGGAAATTTTGCAAAAGCATATGAAACACCTAATTCAAAATATTATCAAAGTACTGAAATAAAAGATTATATAATAAAAGGATTAGAAATATTTAGCAATAAGGCATATTATATTAACGGTAGAGAAAATGGAAATTGGTGGTTTTGGGAAATAGGAATATCTAAAACATTAAATGAAACATTAGTAATAGCATATGATATAGTTCCAGAAAAACTTAGAGTAAAACTATTAGAGGCATCAAGATATTTTCAGCCAGATCCTAGATATTCAGGTGCAAGTCCAGGGGCTATTTATTCAACAGCAAAAGTAAAAAGATTATCTGAGGGCGGAAATAGATTAGATACAGCTTTTGTTTCATTTATTAGAGGAATTTTAGTTGAAGATGAAAACGAAATTAGAGATGGAATAAATGCAGTAGATATAGTAGCTAAAAGTGTTGATAAAGGTGATGGTTTATATGATGATGGTTCTTTTGTTCAACATACTAATGTGTCTTCAAACGGTTCATATGGAGCAGTACTTTTAGATGGATTTAGTCTATTCACTTATATAACTGAAAATACTATATTTAAAATGAATAATCCTTATATTGATAACTTATATAACAATATACTTGAAGGAAATTCTTATCTATTAATAAATGGTGGAATAAATGACTCTGTTAGAGGAAGAGGTATATCAAGAGATAAAGAAACAGATTTAGATAGAGCAAGAATTATAATAGAGTCAATAGCATCAATATCAGAAGGAGCGAGTCCTATTTATAAAGATAAATTAAAATCTTTGGTTAAAAAAGTTATATTAGAAAATAATTTATATGAAACATTAGAAAGTATAAAGAATTTATCATTAAAAAGTATAGTTAAAGATATTATTGCCGATACAAGTGTAGGACCTCTTAACTTAAACAAAATTAAAATATTTAGTGCAATGGATAGAGTAGTTCAATTAGGAGACAATGGTGGTGGTTTTGCCATTTCTATGCATTCAAAAAGAGTAGCTAATTATGAAACAATTAATAAGGAAAATTTAAAAGGTTGGCATACAGGAGATGGAATGACATATATTTATGCAAATGATTCTTCGGGTTATATTGATTTCTGGCCTACTGTAAATCATTTATTATTAGCAGGAACTACTGAAAGTGGAAATGCAAGAATAAATTCAAGTGGGGAAAGAAGAGTTGGAAGTTCAGTAAGTCCAAAAACTTGGGTAGGAGGTTCTACTAATGGTCAAGTTGGATTTATTGGAATGGATTTTATATCATGGAATGATAAAACAGAAGCTAAAAAGAGTTGGTTGTTATTAGGAAATGAAATTGTTGCCATGGGTTCAAATATTAAGAGTACAGATGATACAATTTTTACAGTCATAGATAATAAGATAATAAATACCAAAGATAATTCAGAAGTATATGTTAATTCAGTAAAATTAATTGATTTAATAAATATAAATAAAAAAGGTGACTATATTGAGTATGAAAATACAATAAAAAAAGAAAATATAGGATACATATTATTACAAGATCAAAATGTTGAAGTTAAGATTGAAGATAGAAGTGGGAAATGGGAAGATATTGGTGGTAAAAGTCAAAATATAATAACAAAGAAATATCTTCAAATCGTAATAAATCAAGGGCAAAATCCTATTGATTCAACATATAGTTATTTGATATTACCTAATTTTACAAAAACTCAAATAACAAATTATAATATTAATGATATTGAAATATTAAAACAAGATGATATGGCACATGTAATTAAAATTCCTTCAAAAAATTTAATAGCAATAAATTCTTGGGCTAATAATGATTTGGAAATAGAAAATATTAAATTAAATGGCACTATATCACTTATTGCAATAGAAAATAACGATAAATTAGAACTTACAATAAGTGATCCAACACATGAAATTAATGGAATTACAAAAATAGAGATAAAAGGTGAATATGAATTAGATAAACTTATAAAAGAAGTCAAATTAACTATTATAAATAATAATACAAATTTAGAAATAGATTTACCTAAGTTAGGTCAATCAATAACAGTAGGTTTAACTAAAAAATAATCATTAAAAACAAGAATACTTATCAAAAAAAATATATGAAAATATAATGACTTTTAGATAAGTATTTTTTTAGTTATAGCAGGTTTTATTATATTAAAAATTTGATAATTTTGATAACTTTGGTAACTTTAAATTTGACAATATTATAAATCAAGTTAAAATAATCATGAAATATTTTATTGGATAAAAATTTAAGAAAGAGGGATTAGTATGAAAAAAATATTAGGAATTTTAATGTTATTTATTACATTATTAAGTTGTGGAACTAAAAATGAAACAACTGAAAATAAAACAGGTAAAAAGTTTGAAGGAAAAGAATTAAGTATTTATGTATCTTTTCATGAAGATATGGCTAAAAAATTAGCAGAATTATTTGAAGATCAAACTGGTGCAAAAATTAATTATATTAGATTGCCAACTGGACAAGCAGTTACAAGAATAAAAGCAGAAGCTTCATCACCACAAGCATCTGTATGGATAGGTGGAACAGCTGATGCACAACAAAATGTAGCTAATGATGGGCTATTAGAATCTTTTGAACCTGAAAATTCAAAAGAAACACCTGATAATTTTAAAGATTCTAAAAATCATACATGGACAGGAATATATGTAGAAGCTTTATCAATAGGAGTTAATACTGAAAGATTTGAGAAAGAATTTAAAGATATACCTATACCAACTAAATTAGAAGATTTATTAAATCCTGCATTCAAAGGTGAAATTATACTACCAGACCCTAATACATCAGGAACAGGATTAACTATAATAGCTTCAATATTAGAAAGTATGGGTGAAGAAAAAGGATGGGAATTTATAAGTAAATTATTTGAAAATGTAGCTCAATTTACTTCAAGTGGATACACTCCAGCAGAAAAAGTGGGAACAGGTGAATATTTAATTACTATTAATTTCTTGGCTGATCAATTAATTGTTAAAGATCATGGTTTCCCTATTGAAGGACAAGTTTATGAGGGTGCTGGTTGGAATATAGTTCCAGTTGCTAAAATTAAAGGTGGAGCAAATCCTGAAATTGCAGAAGAATTTATCAATTTTTCATTAAATAAAGAATCATCGGATGCATTAGTTGAGTTATCGAAAGTTATTTCAATAAGACCTGATAGTAAAGCACCAAAAGGTGGTAAAAGAATAACAGAATTACCAATAAATAAAAATTTTGATCCAGTTAAAGCAGCTTCTTTAAAAAAAGACTTATTAAAAAAATTAAATGAAATTAAACCTAAATAAAAAATATAGAAAATGGAGATAATATGGCGAATGAAGAGTTCAAAAAAATAAAAGAAAAAAAAGGATTTATAGTAGACATAAAAAATATTTATAGAGATCCAAGTTTGGCATTTCTTTTAGCAGTAGTTTTTTTATTTTTTATAATAATTATAGTTTATCCATTTGTAAAATTAAGTTTAATTCCTAGCAAAAATATATGGATAGAAGCAATTACGAATAAGTTTGTATTAAAAGTTTTTAGAAATACAATAATTTCTTCATTAAGTGCTACATTTTTAGCAACAATATTTGGATTTTTATTCGCATATGCAATGAATTATACTAATATACCAGGAAAGTCTATATTTAGAGTAATATCATTATTACCTAATATGGCTCCATCAATAATGACAGGATTAGCATTTATAATGTTATTTGGTCGTAGAGGTATAATAACATATAAATTATTGGGATTAAGAATTGACCCATATGGACCTATAGGCTTATTAATTGTGCAAACTATTGCATTTTTCCCTTTGGCTTATATAACTATATCGGGTGTTTTAAAATCAATAAGTCCTAATGTAGAGTTATCAGCTCAAAATTTAGGAGCATCTGGTTTTAGATTATTTAGAACAGTTACTTTACCATTAGCAACACCTGGTATAGCAAGTGCATTTTTATTAGTATTTATAAATGCGATAGCAGATTTTGGGAATCCTTTATTAATAGGTGGAAATTATAAGACATTAGCAACATTAGCTTATGATACAGTTATAGGAAATTTTGATATACCAATGGCGGCAGCATTAAGTTTATTCTTATTACTGCCATCGTTAATAATATTTTTAATACAAAAATATTACTTAGATAAAAAATCTTTTGTAACTATAACAGGAAAACCTACAAGTGGTCTTGAAAGAAATTTTGTTTCATTTGGTGCAAAGTTAATGTTATTTATTTTTTCTTTCATAATGTGTTTTGTTATATTATTAATAGTAGGTTCTGTTATGGCATTTTCTATTACAGAAGCCTTTGGAGTTAATTATACTTTTACAACAAGACATTTATATGAAGGAATTATTAATTCATACCCAATTAGAAATAGCTGGTTATTTGCCATGACGGCAGCTCTTATAACATCGGTTGTAGGAGTAATACTTGCTTTTTTAAATGTTAGAAAAAAATTCCCAGGTAGAGGAATAATAGATTTTCTTGCAATGTTACCTATATCTTTACCAGGAACATTTATAGGTTTAGCATTAGTAATATCATTTAATAAAAAACCGTTATTTTTAACTGGAACAGCTGCTATTGTAATTATAGGAATGGTTATACGACAAATACCAGTAGGTTATAGAAATTCAGTGGCAGGGTTTAAACAAATTGATAAATCAATAGAAGAGGCAGCGACTAATTTAGGTTCATCTAGTATAGGAGTGTTCAAAAATGTAATATTACCTATGCTTAAAAATCAAATATCTATTACATTTGTATATAGTTTTATGAAGGGGATGAATACATTAAGTACCATAATATTTTTAATATCACCTAAAACACAGCTTGCATCAGCTCAAATTTTAAGTTTATCTGAGCATGGATTCTATGGTGTTGCAAGTGCTACAGCATTAGGTATGATGCTTATTATATTATTAACTTTTGGTTTGTTTAAACTAATATTAAGAGATAACATAAATATATTTAACTTATAATGGAGATGAAAATGGAGAAAAAATATTTACTTGAAATAAAAAAAATAAATAAAATATTTGGTAATAATAGGGTAGTCAAAGATTTTTCTTTAAACATAGAACCAGGAAAATTTGTAACTTTTTTAGGTCCATCTGGATGCGGAAAAACAACGGTTCTTAGAATGCTAGCTGGATTTTATAATGTAGATTCAGGAGAGATTTTACTAAATGGAGAAAGAATTGATAATATTTCACCACAAAAAAGAAATACTCCAATGGTATTTCAAGAATACGCTTTATTTCCACACATGAATGCTTATGAAAATATTGCATATGGTCTAAAAGTACAACAAATAAATAAACAAGAAATTAAAGAAAGAGTAGATGAAGTATTAAACTTACTTAATTTAAAAGGGCTTGAAAAAAGATACCCAAATCAATTATCTGGTGGACAACAACAAAGGGTGGCAATAGCAAGAGCATTGATAAATAATAGAGAATTGTTATTGTTAGATGAACCTTTAAGTAATCTTGATGCTAAATTAAGAGAAAATGTTAGAGTAGAATTAAGACAAATACAGTTAAAATTAGGATTAAGTATGATATATGTAACACACGATCAACAAGAAGCGTTATCTATGTCTGATATGATAATTGTAATGAATGGAGGACTAATACAAGAAATTGGAAGTCCAAGAGATATATATTATAAGCCTAAAACTAAATTTGTAGCACAGTTTATAGGAACTACTAATTTTATTGAAGGAAAAAAAGAAAAAATAGATGATTATTATGCAATAGAGTATCTAGGAGAAATGATTAAAGGTAATTGTAAAGATGATGAAGCAGTCGATATATGTTATAGTATAAGACCTGAATCTATAAAAATAGAAAAAGAAAAACTTATTGATCATGCTTGTTTACCAGCAAATATAAAATATTCGACATTTTTAGGTGAAAAAATAAGATATTTTGTTGAAGATAAAGCAGGTAAAGAATGGATAGTAGATAACTTTGATTGTGAAAATGAGATTTTAAGTGGTGAATGTTATTTGTGCATAGAAAATGGTAAAGCACATTATGTAGTATAAAAAAATATGACTAGTAAAGAGAAGTGACTTTTTACTAGTTTTTTATTAGTAGGGAAATTAGTAGGAAAATTATAAAAAAAACTGTGAAGGCTCACTTAAA
>NZ_LOQI01000078.1 GCF_001517915.1 Oceanivirga salmonicida
TTTACTATTACAACTTACATATATATAATTTTAAAAATAGTTGATAAGGCTTTTAAATGTTAGTATAAAAATGATATAATTATATTATAAAATTAAAATATTTTAGTGTTAAATTTTTAAGGAGGCGTATATTAATATGAATAAGTATAAATTTTTATTTTCAATAATATTTTTATCTTTTATGTTATTAGGATTATCTTTTTATAATAATGCAAAAAATAGACTTAAATTTAAAAAAAATGATTTTATATACGGTATAACTATAAATGATAGTTATGATGAAAATATAGAAATTGATGAAATTGTTAATGCGATAAAAGATATGCCTGTTGTTCCAACTGTTAGAATTGTAATGTCTTATGACATAGAGCCTGAAGAGTATTTAGAAGTATTTAAAAAAATACACAGTGTTGCATATGTTATGGCAGAACCTGTTGATTCATACGTAATGAATAAATACACTAATGTGAAAGATTATATTAAAAGATATGAAAAATCATATGAAATACTTAGTCCTTATGTAGATATTTGGGAAATTGGGAATGAAATAAATGGAGATTGGCTAGGAGATAATCAAAAATTAATTGTAAATAAAATGATAGCAGCCTATAATTTTATTCGTGAAAAAGGAGCAGTAACTGCATTAACTAGTTATTATATAGTACCTGATAAAAATGAAAATAAAATGTTAGATTGGCTTGAAAAACATGTGCCTAAAAATATGAAAGATGGGCTTGATTACTTATTTGTAAGTTATTATGAAGATGATAATAATGGATATAATCCAAATTGGGAAAAAATATTTTTAGAAGTTTCTGAAAGATTTCCTAAACAAAAAATTGGTATTGGAGAATGTGGGATTTCTAACAATAATTCATCATTGGAAGAAAAACTAAAAATAATTAATAAATATTATGGAATGCCTGTATATACTAAAAATTTTGTAGGTGGATATTTTTGGTGGTATTGGGTAGATGACAGTATTCCACATGAAAATAATAGAATATATAATGAAATAAATAATTTATTTTCTAAATTTAATAAATAGTATTGTACTATGCTAAAAAACATGCTAAAATGAGTTAAGATTGTTCCGTATAATCCTTTAAATATGGTAAAGGAGTTTCTACACAAGCACCATAAATGCTTGTACTACGAGAGACCTTTTTTTGGTTTCTTGAACGCTTTTTTTATTTTAAAAAAGAGAAGTACGGAATAAAAAAAAAGGAGGGTCTTAATGGAAAAATTTTTCAAATTAGAAGAACATGGAACTACTGTAAAAACAGAGATTTTTGCAGGTATTACAACATTTTTAACTATGGCATATATTTTAGCCGTAAATGTATCAATTCTAAGTATAGCAGGTATTCCTGCAACAGCGGTATTTTTTGCAACGAGTATATCAGCAGCAGTAGCAACAATATTTATGGGAATATATGCTAATTCACCAATAGCTTTAGCACCAGGTATGGGACTTAATGCATTTTTTACATTTACAGTGGTATTAACACTTGGTTATACTTACCAGGAAGCATTGGCTATGGTATTTATATCAGGAGTAATTTTTTTCATAATCTCATTAGCAGGATTAAGAAAAAGAATAATAGAAAGTATTCCTAGTAGTTTAAAACAATCAATAGGTGCAGGTATAGGGTTTTTCATTGCATTTATTGGATTAGTTAAAATGGGAGTTATAGTAAAGCACCCTGCAACATTAGTAAGTTTAGGTAATTTAAAAAATCCAACAGTAGCATTAGCTATATTAGGATTAATAGTAACAATAATATTACTTAGTTTAGATGTTAAGGCGGCAGTATTTGTAGGGATTTTAATAACAGCAGTTGTAGGAATTATCTTAAATACATTAGGTATAAATAATATGCCACAATTACCAACAAAAATATTTGATTTTAGCTTTGATACTTCAGTTGCTGGAACATTTATTGGAGGATTAAAAAGCATATTAACAAAACTTGAAAGTATAGTAGTAATTTTGACTATGTTATTTGTTGATTTCTTTGATACGGCAGGTACATTAATAGCGGTAACAAATAAAATTGGAGATAATACTGGAAAAGATTATAATATGGATAAAATGTTTTATTCAGATGCTATTGGAACAATAGTTGGTTCAACATTGGGAACTTCAAATGTAACAAGTTATATTGAAGCTGCAAGTGGAGTAGCAGCAGGTGGGAGAACAGGATTAACAGCAGTGGTAACAGGAGCATTATTCTTATTATCAACTATGTTTGCTCCTTTATTATCTATTGTACAAAGTATACAGGTAGGCGAAATATTCTTAGAGCCAGTAGTAGCACCTGCATTAGTAGTAGTTGGAGTTTTAATGGCAACTCAATTATCAAATGTTGATTGGCATGATTTCTCAACAGCAGCAAGTGGATTTGTTACTATAATAATAATGATATTATCTTATTCAATAGCAAATGGTATTGCAGCAGGATTTATAGTTTATGTAATAACTAGAATATTTACAAAAGAATTAAAAGAAATTAAACCAACAGTATGGGTATTGTTTGTAATATTTGTATTACACTTTGCAGCATTTTAATAAATAGATAAGTTCACAATTAATAAGATTGTGGACTTTTTATATTGCAATATTTTTAAAATAGGTTATAATACTTAGGGTGGTGATAAAAATGTTGAAAAAATATAAGAAAATAATGGAAAAAGGAGTTAGTAATGCTTTATGTGAAGCGTTAGATAATATAGTGTTTGTTTATGGTGGTTCTAATTTTCCTGATAAATTGCCACCAGAAGGAAGTAGAAAAGTATATAACTATATTTATGTTTATGACAAAGAATTTAATTTTTTATCTAAACAAAAAGGTAGTATATATGTTGATGGTGGTATAAAAATAAAAGATAAAAATATGCTTTGGTATATATTTGGAAACGGAATATATAAGATATATGAAAATGATTTAAAAGTAGTAGAAGAAAAGGTATTTAATTTAGATTTTGAAATATTATCAGGTTTTGGTTGTATATATAACAATAAATTAATATTTGGCTATGATAAGGTATATGAATATGATATTTTAAAAAATTCATTAAAAGTATTAAATGAAGTAATATTTACACCAAGAAATCAAAGTGTTTATGCAAAACATAAAGATTATCTATATTTATTTGGTGGAGCAACTAATATATCTTTATTAGATTCATATAGATATAGTTTGATAGAAAATAAATGGGAAAAATTAAATGATATACCAACTTCATTTTTAGGTTCAAGTTTTTGTGAATACGACCAAGATAATTTAATTATTATGGGTGGATTTAATAAGGAAGTATTTGATAATGCTGTAATAAATTTATCTAATATAGAATTTAAAATTAATTATTTTAAAACTCCAAGAAAAGATTTTAAATGGAATCAAAATATATATTTATATAATTTTGAAAAAAAGAAATTTAAAATATTAGCAAAAGAAAGCGAAAGTGCAACTTGTGGTTCTAGTTTAATAAAAATTAATGATAGTTTTTATTTAGTAAATGGAGAGGAAAAACCTGGATTTAGAAGCCCTAATGTATTTGAATATAAGTAGAAAATAGCTGAGTTTTGAGACTCAGCTTTTAAATTATATGTTTTTTAAATTTTTTTTACAGTATAAAGATGTTAATACACCTAGTATAGATGAGATAATAAGTATTATATATACACTATCTACAAGGTTATTTTTTATGAAATAATCAAATATTAAACCATATATTATTTGCCCAATAGGTTGTGAAGATACGGCTATTGCTATTAAAATAGCCATTATTTTACCTATAAGATTTTGTGGTGTCTGTATTTGGAAAAATGTAAATGTTTGTATAGTAAAAATTGTAGCCATACTCATTAAGATAAAACTTGAAATATTTATAATAATGTAGGTTACCATATTTGAAATATTTAGATACATTGCAACACCCATAAGTGTAACTCCAAGTGAACAAATAAATAGGAAAATATGGGACTTTTTAAATTCTAAATTTTTTAGTATTGTTGCAGATGAAATTCCGCCCAAAATACTACCCATTGCAAGTATTCCTTGTGCCAGTCCTAATTTTAAATCGTCCATTTTTAAAATTTGTATTATAATAATAGGTATTCCAACAATTAACATTGTTGTAAGGACCATATTAAATAAGGCAACAATAAATCCTATTTTAAAAAATATAGGTTTTTCTTTTTTGGCATATAAATAACTTTCTTTTAAATCATTTTTGGCAGTAACTAGTACACCATCATTTCTTTCTTGTTTTATAAATTCAATTTTGATAAAAATTTCCATAAATGATGATAATGCAAAGCAGATTATGCTTATTATTAGAATTGGAGTAATACCAAAATAAGAAAATAAAATTCCACCAATTATAGGGCCTAGTAAATTTGCAAATGTATTTATTTGATTTATAATAGCATTTGCAGATAAAATATCATTATAATCAACTAATAAAGGAATACTAGCTTGTACAGTAGGTTGATATAAACCTTGTATTCCAAAAAGTATCATAAGTGTAATTGTAAATACTGGAACAATAGAAACACTTTTAAAAAATAATAAAAAAGCTAATATTAATATGGCAGTAAAAAAATCTAACATTACCATAATATTTCTTTTGTTTAGTCTATCTGCTAAAATTCCACCTATTAATGCAAATATGCATAAAGGAATAAATGATATTGAAAATACTGTACTAAAAATAAATGCTGAATTTGTTGCTCTAAGTAAATAAAGTGGCAGAGCAAACCTTAAAATAGCATTACCAAATAAAGATATAATTTGCCCTATTACAACTAATGTAAAATCTTTATTGAATAGAGCCTTTGTTTTTGTTTCCATAGAAACCTCCTTGTATAATATATTTTTTAATCAAACGAACCGTCGGTATTTAAGTAACAGTTTTAAAAACTGCTCTAAAATGAGCAGATTATTTAAATTAGAAAAAAATAATTATTTCTTAATATTTTTTTTATACGAAATCTCTTGTATTTGTTGTTTATATTTAACTAGTAATCCACTAGTATATATTTTTTCACCAGGATTATCTCTTATTTGTTTCCATAAAAAGGATGCAATTAACATCTTATTATTTAATGATTTTGTTTTTTTATCTTTATGAAATTCTTTTAGAAAATTATTCCATTGATATGTTTTATCTTCATCGGTTATTATTTTTTTCTTAGATTTTTGTTTAGAGTTGATATATACTTGTATAAGTTCTTTTACAGTTATATCTAAGTCATTTTCTTTTTCAGCTTTTCGTAATAGAGTAGCCATTTCTTTTGTAAAAGAGAACTTTTTTACATTGAAATAATCACAAAAAAATTTTCTTGCAGTATGGTTAAATTTAAAACCATCTCTTATTAAATGAGTATCAAGTGTAATTTCTTTTAAGGGATTACTTAATCTCTTTTTTGTAACTTTTAACCTAGAATTATATGTTCTTTTACCATTTAAAAAATTGATGATTTGCTCTTGTAATTCAGCCTTAGTTCCATGTGTTGGTAGACCGTGTTTAGCACAAATAGCATGTAGTTCAGTTTTATACCAGTAATGTTTTAAAAATTCTTCTTTACTTAAAGATTTATTAAAATCTGGTCTATTGTTCATGTTATTCACCTTTCTATTGTTTGAATATTTATAACTGAAATATATTTAAATCAAAGTTAATCAATAAAATTTTCTAATGTTTTATCATCAAATAATTCTAAATCTATATTTTTTAATATTTTATTAAAAACTTTAACTCTATTTTGCATATCTTTATGTGTACTAGGCCTTGCAAGTGGATTTAGCCATATATTAGTCAAAATTATTATAAGTTCAGCAAGTTCACTAGGATATTCAAATTTAATTGAGCCATCTTTAATACCTTCTTTTATAACAGGTTCAATAAAATCTGGTGCAATTGTATCATATATTTGTCTTATACTTATTGCCAAAAATCTAGGATTATTAAGTAAATTTGGAGACATACTAAATAGTTTTTCTTTTTCTGTAAATGATTTAATAAACATTTCTCTCAATTTTTCTTTACCATTCATATTTTTTTTATTTATTATCTCTGTTAAAAATATTATATTTTTTTCTCCAATTTTATCACATATTTTTAAAAATATGTCATCTTTTGATTTAAAATGATGATAAATTGCTCCTTTAGATAATTTTGTTTCATCTAATATATCTTGAATTGTTGTATTATCATAACCTTTTTTTATAAATAATTTACTTGCCGTTTCTAATATTAAATTTATAGTTTCTTCTGGGAATTTATTTCTTGCCATAATAACTCCTTTACATACCGTTGGTTTGTATTTATGTTATCACAACTCTTTTACTTTGTCAAATTAAATTTTAATGTTATTTGCCTTCTTTCAAAATAAAAAACCTAGAGAAAAAGATTCCCTAGGTTACGCTCAAATTAAATATATTGATAACGCCCTTTGTCATTTCTAGAATTATACCTTGAAAAAAATTAATGTCAAGATTTTATTGTAGTGTATTTTATTATAGTTGTGTAAAACGTCACATAAAAT
>NZ_LOQI01000079.1 GCF_001517915.1 Oceanivirga salmonicida
ACAGTATATAGATAAATATAGTATTTGCTATACAAGTTTTAACCCGTATTTAGAAATGTATTATGCAGATAATGTGGCATATATTAATTTGTCGTATTATGGAATTAATATTTCTGAAAATATGAACAAAGAATTAGTTTTATCTTACATTTTAATATTATCAAAAATTTCTTATGAACTTCTAACAACTCCATTAAATCTTAGTTTAGATAATAAAGTTTATTCTATATCTAAATGGGAATATAAATCAAGATATTGTAATGATTATGTATATATTTTTAAGTCTTGTATAAGTGAATGTTTTCCAGCAAGTGTAATATATTTTGAAAGAGATATAAATACATTTATTGTGTTTTTAGATTATGATGATAACTTAGAAAATAGAGATTTAATGAATGAAATTATATCGTATTTTCTTCCATTAGACTATGAAATTGAGTATTTCTTTGAGCATTTTTATATGTTAAATATTAAAAAATTAGAAAAATTAGGTAGGTGGTTATTGCTATGAAATATAGAATAAAAATTAATGATATTCTCATTAATCAAGATAATAGTAGTGAGATAGTAATTAATTTATCGCAAAAAAGCATAGATAGTTATGCAAATGAAAAAAATAGGGTAGAAGTAGTAGTGGATGGATTTGTATATACAAATGATAATATGGGAATAAAAAATAAGGATTTAATAAAAAAATTAGTAGAGATACAGTATGAGTATTTAGATATCTCATTAGAAATTGAGAATATGGTATATAAGCTTCCCAAAATGTATATACATAGTCTAAATCAAAGTTTTAGTAATGGTATAGGGAAATATAAGTTAGTTTTACTTCAAAAATTTATAGGCAAAGAAAAAGAGTTGGTGATATATGAAAATAGTAATTAATGGTCAAGAGTTAAAAGATTTTAATGTATTAGGTTTTAGTTTAATATCTAATATGGGTAATTATAGTAAGATGACTTTGACTTTAGAATTAAATAAGAATATTAATATATCTAATATGTGTGATATAAAAGTTGATAATTTTGTAGGAAAAGTATATTCATATACTCTAATTAATTATGGAGTTTTGGGTTTTAAGTTAGAATTAATTGCCCACTCACCCTTATATTTATTAACCTTGAATCGTAAAAGTAGAATATACCAAGACACGAATACGACCTATAAGTCTATAATAATAGATATAATGAAAGACTATAATTTAAAGTATTTAATATCAAATAATTTATCAAAAAAAATTGGAAAATTATATTTTCAAGATGACATTTCTGACAAAGAGTTCCTAACGAGAATATTATCGGACATTAATGAGAGTATTTTTAGTTCAGTAGATGGAATAATACTTTTTGGATTTCAAGATAGCAATGTAGAAACATTAGAAAATATAACAGCTAGTGGTGTTAGCAGTAGTGGAAAATATTATGAAATTATGGGTAAAATGTATTTAACAGGTTCTAAAATATCTAATTTATATTTAATATCATCTAGTGTTAGTCTAAAAAATGGAATATATTTAAGTAAAATAATTTTAAGTGAAAAAAATAAAGGTATATTACCTGTTATTTCAAATATAAAAGGTAGATTTTTACCAGCCAGAGTAGTAGAAGTTGTAGCAAATAATGACATAGCACAAATGAGAGTAGATTTTAGTGTCTCTGTAAGTGATAAAAGCACTAATAAAAAATTATTTAGTTTTGCTACACCTTATTCAAAAACTATGACTTCACTTTATATAACACCAGAAATATCTGATATGGTTCATGTATATTTTCCGAGTAATTATGAAGAAGATGCTAAGGTAGCATTTTGTATAGATAATGAAAAAAGTAGTAGATTTTGTGATAGAAATACTAGAAATTTTTTTGTAGAAGATGTTTCAATTAATGTATCAAAAGCAAATTTAAGTATTTCTAGTTCTAAATTACATATACAGGCAATAAAAGATATGACTATGGCTTCAAATTCGTATTTGGCAATAGAAAGTAAAGATGATACTAGTATATATGGCGATAAACTATTACTTGTATCAAAAGGGAGCAATGTAGAGATAAATAGTAAAAAAGATATATTATTAAAAGCAATTAAGATACATAATAATTAGGAGTAATATGCAGTTAAAATATTTTGAAGAAAAATTAATACCAAATGAAGTACATAGATTTTATGATGATTTGGCTGAAGTATATCTTAAATCTACTTATGAATATGGTAAAGAAGAAAAAGGCGAGATAATTAAACCTAAAATTGGTAGATATTTAATGAGTAAAGTTGATATTAGTTTAGTAGAAGCAAATACTGATTTAGGCTTTTTAGTTTACAGTAAAGAAGGATTTAGTAAACAAGATGAGATAGTATTAAATTATGACAAATATATTGTTTTACCCGAATTATCTGAAATTATTGAAATGTATTTAGATGAGATTTTTGATGTTAGTTATATTAAGCATAGCAATGGGAAATTAGAAATTACTAAGAAAATGATGGGTGATAAGTATAGAAATAGTGTCAAAGTTAGTATAGCGGGTTTAATTATTGCAGTTCACAAATTTGATATTAGAAAAGTTAAAAAAGTTTTTGATAGAGAAATGATCTACTGTGATGAAAATAATATTCCCATAACATATTATATGGCATCTCCAGATTATGATTTAAGTTTTATAAGTTCTGAATTTGAAAATATTGTTTTTCCAAAGGCAAATGAAGAAGAAGAGAAATCATTAGATAAAAAATCAGATTTTATTGGTCAAAATGGAGAAGATATAGTAGAACAATTAAAAAAAGAAATTATGCAGGAACAAAAAAATAAATCTGAAAGAAATAGTAAAATATTAGATAATTTAAGTAAAATTTTAGAATTTATTTTAAATAATGATAAGGTAAAAGAGAAAAAAGATGAGATAATATCTAATATTAGAGATAGTCTAGTCCCTAAAAATTCTAAGAAAAAATCAAGCTATGTCATACCTAAAAACAAATCTAACATTTCAAAAATCAAAGAAAAATTTAGAAAAGATTACGGTGAAAAAAAGTTTAGTGAATATTTTGAAGATACTACTAATAGAGAAGTGAAAAAACAAGATAAAAAGGTTTTAAATGAGATATTGAAATCTAATCCTGATGAAGTTATAGAGCAAAAAAAATTTGATAATTTTAAAAAAATAACAAAATCTGAAATAGGAGTTATAGATTATCTATATGAATTATGTTCTAAATCAGATAATCCGTTAGAAAGATTAGAAAAATATTTAAAATTTCTAAGTCTAAAAAATTCTCAAAGTAGTGTAATGTATTTTTATGATATTGCAAAAACTGTCTTTAAATCTAAGGTAAAAGATTATATTACCAGTGGTATAAATAATTTGGCAGGAGTTAATTTAGAAAATATAAAAGATGAATATCTATTGAAATTAGGCTTAGCAGATGTTGATGATATTAAATTTGATATAAAGCATAGAAATATTAAAGAATATACTAAAACAGTTGAGTATAAATTTTTGATGATATTTAAAAATCAAAATTTAGTTAAAGAAAGTTTTTCAGGCAATTACCCTAAATCGAGAAGATTATTAAATAATTTACAAATTGCTATGATAAAATCTATGGTAAATATTAAATATAGAGAGTTTGATGGCTATAAAAATAAGGAATGGAATATTTTAAATAGATACATAATATATTTAGATGAATATCTAGAAGGTCTTAGTATGGAAGAATATACTTGGTTTTATAACTTAACCAAAGAAGTTGATATTACCATAGTATTTATTGCACTGATTAAATCAGATTTTAGTTTTAGAGATGATAGTATTTCAAAAATATCTGAATTTATGTATTGGTTAAATTATAATAGTTATTCAGATAAAAAAAATATGGGTGTTGATAAATCAGTATTACTTAATGTTTTCCCTAATTTAAATTCATTAGAATATAATATGAAATTAAGAAAAGCATATAATATTGCAAAATTTTACAAGAGTCTATATGAATCAAAAATATCAAATGAAACAACATATTTTGTTTGTGATAAAGCCAAAATAGCATGTTCTTTTTCATCTGATATAAGTGTTTTAAATGTATTAAAAAGTAGTAAACTTATAGAAAATAAAAATGCTGCTAATATTAAAGATAAAAATATAGTGCCATTTAAAATGTGTGTAGGAAATAAGCCCTGTGTGCCTAATTTAAGTGATTGGGAAAGAAAAAATGACATTTTAATAGGGAGTAATTATAGTTTAATGAATGATGCCAAATGTTTTTGTAAAGTAGGTGGTGTAATTAGTATAATAGATCCCAATCAAAAAAAACATAGTATTAAAAATATAGATAAAAGAGATAACAAAAAAATATATGAAGTCAATGACTATATTGACATATATTCAATAGTAGAAGATATTGAAAAAGTGTTTTTTAATAGAGAATCTAGAATGCTATATTCAACTAATTATGGTTTATCTTTTCTTGAAAAATCCTGCATAACATATTTTAGAAATACATTGAAAGCAAAAATAGATGAAAAAAATTTAGAAAGTGATACTTGTATACCAGCAGTAGATAGTAAGAAAAAAGCAATAGTAAATGCATATGCATTAGTAAAAAAAATCAAAGAGTATTATGAAAATAAGTTAAATGAAAATTATTCAAGATATATAAAGTCATCTATAGCTTCATTAGAAGTTGTATATAGTCCATATAATTTGAATAGTAAGAAATTAGGAGCATATTGGATGCCCAAAGTATTTAGAGAATATAGATTTAATAAAGATGGACGAAATTTATATAAATCTATAATCAAATATCACAGAGAAGGTGGTGGTATAAATGCAAATAAAAATACACCTTGGTGTGCATCGTTTGCAAATTATATTATGAATAATGGTTTAAAATCCCCATCATCTCAGTGCTATTATACTTCATTAGGAAAGAAGTATTATAAGAAAATTAAAGATGCAAGATATGGTGCAATTTTAGTATTGTATTATGGTAACGGAAAAGGACATTGTACTTTCATACTTTCAGAAACTAGTAATGGTTATTATTGTATGGGAGGTAATCAAGGTGGAGTAATAAAAAGGAGTTTTTATGTTAAAAATGAGAAAATACAAGGTATTTATTGGCCTATTTAGTTTTATGTCTGTATTAAGTTTGGCTAATTATGGAAATGCAGAAATTAGACCACAACCTAGATATATCGATTTTGAGAATTTATCAGATAGTAAAAAAGATGTTTTCATAGTAAATGAAGCACATAAATCATTTATAATGAGAGCAAATAATTATGAAGTGTCTAATTTAATGGATATAGAGAATAATAAAAGTAGTGGAGAAAATTTTTTAGAAGTATTGGAAGATAATAATAAAAAAATAAAAGCACAGACTAATATGTTTACATTATGCAATAAAGGAAAATGTATGATAAAAACAATTGTTAATGTTGATAAAAAAGAAATAATAGAAGATAATCCAATGGAAGTAGGTGCAAGTGTAGCATATGCATATAGTAATATTTCTAAAAATAATTTAAATAATATAGATATAGGTATTAATTTTAAATTTAAAATACCTGACTACAAACTATTATTAAAACTAAAACAAGATTTTAACTATACCAATATGAAGTATGTAAGAGAATTTAAGCAAAATTATTATGGTTTAAGTGGGGCAGCTAATATAAGTACTAGTATAGGAAATAAATTTTTTGTAGAACCAGAGTTAAGAGTAGCATATGCATATAACTTTAAAGGTAAAGTACTTGATCAAAATAATGATGAAATAACATTAAATGGTAAATTAGATGGAAGTTTAGGTGCAGGTTTAAAAGTAGGTTATATGTTTGGTGAAAAGATAAAATTTAAATTATCATTAGGATATAGTTTTGATAAAGAATTTTATTCAATGAATGATAGGTATAGAATGTTTAATAAAGAAGTTATAAAAAATTCACCGGAAGACATTAATCATAGTGTCATAGGAAGTATTAAAATTAATATAAAAGATAAACATAATATTAAAATCTTATTTGGAAAATCCAGTAAAGTATATACTGCAGGATTATTATATAGCACAAATTGGTAGTAGATTTTGTATTCAATCTTACTTTGTATATATTATTAAAATCCTTTTAAAACAAGAATAAATTAATAAACTAAATGGTCTAAAAAATG
>NZ_LOQI01000080.1 GCF_001517915.1 Oceanivirga salmonicida
TAAATGTTTATTTATTTTTTGATTTCTGAAACTACTCCTGATGCTACTGTTCTTCCACCTTCTCTTATAGCAAATCTTAATCCTGGTTCCATTGCTATTGGGTGAATTAATGCTACTTCTACTGCTACGTTATCTCCTGGCATTACCATTTCTATTCCTGATGGTAAATGTACTTCTCCTGTTATATCTGTCGTTCTGAAGTAGAATTGTGGTTTATATCCTGTAAAGAATGGTGTATGTCTTCCACCTTCTTCTTTTGTTAATACATAGATTTCACCTTTAAAGTCTGTATGTGGTGTTATTGATCCTGGTTTTGCTAATACTTGTCCTCTTTCAACATCTTCTTTCTTTATTCCTCTTAATAAAGCTCCTACGTTGTCTCCTGCTTGTCCTTGATCTAATAACTTTCTGAACATTTCTATTCCTGTTACTATTGATTTAGCTGTATCTTTTATTCCTACTATTGATACTTCTTCTCCAACCTTAACTAGTCCTCTTTCTATTCTTCCTGTTACCACTGTTCCTCTTCCTGTTATTGTCATTACGTCTTCTATTGGCATCAAGAATGGTTGATCTACTGGTCTTTCTGGTGTTGGTATATAATCATCTACTGCTTGGATTAATTCTAATATTTGTTCTTCTGCTTTTGCATCTCCATCTAATGCTTTTAATGATGATCCTTTTACTACCGGTATGTCATCTCCTGGGAATCCATATTCAGTTAATAATTCTCTTACTTCCATTTCTACTAAGTCTAGTAATTCTTCGTCATCTACCATATCTACTTTATTTAAGTATACTACTATGTAAGGTACTCCTACTTGTCTTGCTAGTAAGATATGTTCTCTTGTTTGTGGCATTGGTCCATCTGCTGCTGATACTACTAGTATTGCTCCATCCATTTGTGCTGCTCCTGTTATCATGTTTTTAACATAGTCAGCATGGCCTGGACAGTCTACGTGTGCGTAGTGTCTTGTTTCTGATGAGTACTCTATATGAGCTGTGTTTATTGTTATCCCTCTTTCTCTTTCTTCAGGGGCTTGATCTATATTTGCAAAGTCTACTTTTTCTGCTAGACCTCTTGCTGCTAATACTTTTGAGATCGCTGCTGTTGTTGTTGTTTTCCCGTGATCTACGTGTCCTATTGTTCCCACGTTTACGTGTGGTTTACTTCTGTCAAATTTTTGTTTTGCCATTTTATTCTCCTCCTATTATTTTCCTTGTCTTTCAGCAATTACTTTTTCTGCTAAATTCTTAGGTACTTGTTCATATTTTTCAAATTCCATTGCATAAGATGCTCTACCTTGTGTCTTTGATCTTAAATCTGTTGCATAACCAAACATTTCAGATAATGGTACATGGGCATTTATTATTTTTGCGTTGTTTCTATCATTCATTCCAGAAACTTGTCCTCTTCTTGAATTTAAGTCTCCTATAACATCTCCCATATATTCTTCTGGAGTTGTAACTTCAACTTTGAATATTGGTTCTAGTAATATTGGGCTTGCTGCTCTTAGACCCTTTTTAATAGCCATAGATCCAGCAATTTTAAATGCCATTTCTGATGAATCGACATCATGGTATGATCCATCATATAGAGTAACTTTAATGTCTTGTACAGGATATCCTGCAACAACACCTGAATCTAATGCTTCTTGTATTCCTTTATCAACAGCAGGTATATATTCTCTTGGAATTACCCCTCCTGTAATTTGATTTACAAATTCATAACCTTTATCTTTATTTGCTTCTACTTTAATTTTAACATGTCCGTATTGTCCTCTACCACCAGATTGTTTAATGTATTTTTCTTCAACATCTGAATTTCCAATGATAGTTTCTCTATAAGCAACTTGTGGTTTACCTACATTAGCTTCAACTTTAAATTCTCTTTTCATTCTATCTACTATAATTTCTAAGTGTAATTCTCCCATACCCTTAATTATTGTTTGCCCAGTTTCTTGGTCAGACATAACTACGAATGTAGGATCTTCTTCTGCTAACTTAGCTAATGCTGTTCCCATTTTTTCTTGGTCAGCTTTAGTTTTTGGTTCAACTGCTACTGATATAACAGGTTCTGGAAATTCCATATTTTCTAATACTATAGGTGCATCTTCAGCACATAAAGTATCTCCTGTACCAGTATCTTTTAATCCAACTACTGCTGCTATATCTCCAGCATAAACTTGATCAATTTCTTCTCTTTTATTAGCATGCATTTGAAGTAATCTTCCCATTCTTTCTTTTTTACCCTTAGTTGAGTTAAGTACATAAGAACCTTTTTCTAAAACTCCTGAATACACTCTAAAGAATGCTAATCTTCCAACAAATGGATCTGTAACTATTTTAAATGCTAAGCCTGAGAATTTTTCTTCATCTGCAGGTTTTCTTTTTTCTTCATTACCAGTTTTAGGATTTTCTCCTGTAACTGCTTTTATGTCTACTGGTGATGGCATATAGTTTATTATTGCATCTAATAAAGGTTGTATTCCCTTATTTTTGAATGCAGTTCCACATGTTACTGGAACTACTATTCCTTCTATAGTTGCTTTTCTTAATGCTTTCTTTAATTCTTCTGCTGTAATTTCTTCATCAGAAAAGAATTTATCCATTAGTTCTTCATCAGTTTCAACTATACATTCTAATAAATGATGTCTAGCTTCTTCTGCTTTTTCTTTTAAAGAATCTCTAATTTCTGCTATTTCATATTCAGCACCCATAGTTTCATCTTTAAATAGATATTCTTTTAATTCTATTAAATCAATTATTCCTTCAAAATAATCTTCAGCTCCTATTGGTAATTGAATTGGTACTCCATTACCTCCAAGTTTTTCTTTAATATCACTAACACACATATCAAAATTTGCACCTGTTCTATCCATCTTATTAAAGAATGCTAATCTTGGTACATTATATTTATCAGCCTGTCTCCAAACTGTTTCAGATTGTGGTTGAACTCCATCAACTGCTGAGAATACTGCAACCGCACCATCTAATACTCTTAGTGATCTTTCAACTTCAACTGTAAAGTCAACGTGTCCTGGTGTATCTATAATATTTATTCTGTGTTCTTTCCAGAAACATGTAGTTGCTGCAGAAGTAATTGTAATACCTCTTTCTTGCTCTTGTTCCATCCAGTCCATAGTTGCTGCTCCATCATGAACTTCTCCTATTTTATGGTTTACACCTGTATAAAATAGTATTCTTTCTGTTGTTGTTGTTTTACCAGCATCTATATGTGCCATTATTCCAATATTTCTAGTATCTTTAAGAGCTACTTTCCTTGCCATTATTCCCCCTTAACTACCATTTGTAATGAGCAAATGCTCTATTTGCTTCTGCCATTTTATATGTATCGTCTTTTTTCTTAACTGATCCACCTTCACCTTTAGATGCAGCGATTAATTCTTTTTTCAATTTATTAATCATTCCGTATTCTTTTCTATCTCTAGTATACTTAACTAACCATCTAATTGCTAAGGCTTGTTGTCTTTCTTTTCTCACTTCAACAGGAACTTGATATGTAGCCCCACCAATTCTTCTAGATCTTACTTCTAGTTGTGGTCTAACATTTTCCATTGCTTTTCTGAAAACTTCTATTCCTGGTTCATTTATTTCTTTTTCAATTTCTTCTAATGCATTATAGAATATTGATTCTGCTATTGATTTTTTACCATCTAACATAAGACCATTAATAAATTTAGTTACAACTTTATCATTGAACTTTGAATCAGGTAAAACATCTCTTTTTTCAGCTTGTCTTCTTCTTGACATTTGTTCTCCTCCTAATTATTTATTTTATTTAGGTCTCTTAGTACCGTATCTTGATCTTCCTTGCTTTCTATTTACAACTCCTGCTGTATCTAGTGCACCTCTTATCACTTTATATCTTACCCCTGGTAAATCTTTAGTTCTTCCCCCTCTTAGTAATACTATTGAGTGTTCTTGAAGATTATGTCCTATTCCTGGTATGTATGCTGTTACTTCTATTCCGTTAACTAATTTTACTCTGGCAACCTTTCTTAACGCTGAGTTAGGTTTCTTAGGTGTAGTTGTATATACTCTTACACAAACTCCTCTTTTTTGTGGATTAGCCTTTAATGCTGGTGATTTCTTTTTCTTTTCAGATGTTTTTCTTCCAAATCTAACTAATTGATTGATTGTAGGCATATTTCCTCCTTCCGATTTTTTTTATTTATTGATATATACATCATATTCATTGTTGGGTTCCAGTAAAATTTTTAACAAATCTTATTAACTTTTCCATATATTTGACGTTCTAACAAATATATTTCAAAAATCAACAAAATAAGGTATTATATCTTACTGACAATAAATTTTGACATACTAAAACATGACAACGACAAACGTTGTACCTAAACATAGTATACTATTTTAATACATTTGTCAACAAAAACAATGCTTTTTTAACAAAAAAAAATCCATAATTATTAAAATAATAATCATAGTTTTTTTTAATTAATTTATTTTATACTATATATAGGACTTTTAACTAAATATTTAACAATATATACTAAAATTTTTTTATATTCTAAACCCTGCCTTAATTCCAAATTTATTATCAAAACTTTTAGTAGTTGATACATAAGCACCATCATATAAAAATTCAGTAATCAACGACTTATAAGCAAAGCCTAAACCTAATCCATAGTAAACTCCACCATTAAACTTTGTTTCTGTACTTTTTCTAACAGCTACTCCCCCAAATCTACTTGATACAAATAAATTAATATTCTTATTTTTAAATAAATTTACTCTACCTACAAGATAAATAGGAATAAATTCTTTTAATTTTTCAATCTTAAAATATGATGCTGTAATTCCATAATTATACTCAGCCCCAAAACCAAGTTCTAAACCTATTACAGAAATTCCTATACTAAACGGAATATATTCAGTTCCTATAGAAAATCCCATACCATTTACATTAGACATTGTAGGTTTTTCATTAATTTTCATACTGTCAACATAAACATCAAACCCTGTCTTAATATTCCATTCAGAAAATGCACTAATAGACAAAAACATATACATTAAAACTATTATTTTTTTCATTATTTCTCCCTTAACTAAAAAAACTATACACATAATTAAAATGTATATAGAAATTTATTATCTATTTTTAAAATGTCTTTATAATTTCTAGCCCAACTAAACCTTTATTTAAAATATTAATATAGCCTCCAATTTTTAAATCATCTCTTATTAATCCACCTATATGTAATTTCATATTTAAACTTGGTCTCTTTGATTTATGTGTATCACGAGCATAAATTGTTGAATTACCATTAGAATCTGATTCGTCATAATTATAATATATTCCTTTTTGATATGTAAAAGTTAAAGGGACTCCAATTTCATTCCCTATATACATATTATATTTCTTTATATAAATATCATATCTAAACGCAAAATTTAAACTTAATTCTGTCGAAAAAACTTTTTTAACATCTCTTCGTGTATTTAATTTCCCAGCAATATTTGAATTTACACCAAAAACTGGTCCTAATCCAACATCGATATTATCATTTACTTTAAACACCCATTCTGGTGATATTTCAATACCTGCACTAGCTCCAAATCAGTATAAAATGCTGTATTAGCAATTAAATTAACATTAGGTCTAGCTGAATAACTTAACCCAGGCAATGCCATTATAGGCATTAAAAACAATAAAAATTTCTTTATAAAATTTCCTACTTTCTGTAATAAGTATGTATCACAAAGTTGTATAAACAATTTATAAAAATCATACAAAATATATGATCTAAAAAATTTGTAAAATAAAAAAAAAATGGCGTCCTTGGTTGGATTCGAACCAACGACCCTCTGGTTAACAGCCAGATGCTCTAACCAACTGAGCTACAAAGACACCTTTAAACTTGGCAGATACCGATTTTCCCCATTACTGAGTATCTTAGGCGTATATAGGCTTAACTTCTAGGTTCGGTATGTTTCTAGGTGTTTCCCTATAGCTATGTCCACCAAGCTTTTCTTAACTTTTTTGTCCTTAGGCT
>NZ_LOQI01000081.1 GCF_001517915.1 Oceanivirga salmonicida
AAAAATATGATATTTATGCTACTATAAAAGATAATATTACTTTATTTGATAATAATTTTACTGATGAGCAGGTTATTTCTATTTTAAAAGTAGTTAATCTTTCTTATAAAGATATTTATCAAATGGTAGGAGAAAAATCTAAAAGTTTATCAGGTGGAGAAAGACAAAAATTATTATTAGCTCGTATTCTTATTAGGAATTATAAATTTATTATTTTAGATGAACCAACAAGTGGGCTTGATAATGATGCTGTTATTGAAATGGAAAAACTTATGTTGTCATTAAATATAGGATTTTTACTTATAACACATAATTATAGTGAGAATTTAAAAAAAGGTGTTGATAATTTAATATACCTTAAAAAAGGTCAAAATGTGGTAGTTGAAACAAATTCTAATTTTTGATAAAGATTAAATTAGAATAATTTTATAAAAAATAATTAAAATATAGATAATCATTTTATATACAATAGTTTAAAACATTGTATATAGGGTGATTATTTTTATTAGGAATAATATTTCAGTATTGATACTGAAAATATTGTAATTGAAAAAAGTAATATTTAGGGTAAAATATATATAAATAGATGAAAGGAGACTAATCATGTTTAAAATTAATATATGTAAATTACCTGTTGATTTGCAAGATGCTTTGAAAGTATTAGGAAAAAAGAATTATTTTAAAGTATCATCAAATGGTTTAGAAATTATTTATACTAAAACTGATGATAACTTAGTTTTATTAGATGAGAAAGATAATAAATTAAATATAAAATCTAGTGATAAAGCAGGTTTTTTCAGAGCCTTATCACAATACTTATTTAATAATAAAAAAATAAATACGAAAAGAAACTTTGAAAAATTAGGATTAATGATAGATAATTCAAGAAATGGTGTAACTAATGTAGAGTATACTAAAAGTGTTATTGAAAATATAGCATTTATGGGAATGAATACTTTATATTTATACTTAGAAGATACATATATATTAGAAGAAGAACCATATTTTGGTCATTTAAGGGGGGCATATACTAAGGCTGAATTAAAGGAATTAGATGATTATGCATATATGTTTGGAATTGAATTAGTTCCTTGTATACAAGCATTAGCACACATAAATCAATTCTTTTATTGGGAACATATATCAAGAAAGTATGCAGATTTAGATGATATATTATGTGTGGGAGATACTAATGTATTAAAATTAATTGAAAACATGATAAAGCATTTTTCAAATACTTTAAGAACAAGAAGAATACATTTAGGTATGGATGAAGCATATAATTTAGGTAGAGGTAGATATGCAGATATAAATGGATTAAAAGAAAAACCATATATAATGTTAGAACATTTAAAAGATATGCTAAGATTATGTGATAAATATGGAATGAAACCTATGATATGGGATGATATGTTCTTTTCAAATTATGCAAAATTAAGTGAAAATGATAAAGATTTTTATATTCCTGATGGAATTTCACTTATGTATTGGGATTACTACAATAGTAAAAAAGAGCATTACATAGAAAGATTTAAACAAAGAAAGAGTATATCTAATGATGTATTATTTGCTGGTGGAGCATGGAGATGGACAGGTTATACACCGCATCATAGCAAAACTAAATTGACTTTAAATGCTTCTATGAGTGCGTGTGTTGAAGAAAATATAAAAGAAGTTTTAATAACATCATGGGCTGATGACGGTACAGAATCACCTGTATTTAATGAATATTTAGGTTGTTTAATAGCTGCAGATAAATCATATAATGATAATAGTTATGAAAAAGATTGTATTAAATATATAGGAATAGATATAAAAGATTATATGTCTACTGAAAAATTAGATTTTGTTGAAAATACAGATAAAGATTATACACCAAGTAAATATTTCTTTTATGAGGATTTACTTATGAGTAAATTTGTGTATCATAACTCTAAAATTAAAGAAGATTTAACTATAAAATATGTAGAATATGAAGAATTGTATAAAAATTTAGAAAATAAATATAATGATAATGAATTATTAAAAACTTATTTCGCATTTTATAATAAATATGCCAAAATATTAAAATATAAATGGAATTTAAGCACTATAATATATGAAGCATATAATAAAAATGATAAAGAAACTTTAAAAAAATGTATTACTAAGATAGATAAATTAATAGAAATATTACCAGAATTGCAAATAATTAGAAAAAAATTATGGTATATAGAAAACAAAAGATACGGGTTAGAAGTTTTAGAACAAAGATTTGGTGGAATGCTTTTAAGATTTATAAGTGTTAAACAAGATTTATTGTCATATATTAAATCTGATATAAAAATAGATGAATTAGATGAAAAAAGATTAGCGCTTGATGAAATGTTTGAAGGACAATCTTTTATACATTATAACAGAGCACAACGTATGGTAAGTGCAAGTAAAATGATATGGTGAGAAAATGAATAAATTCTTAAAAAAGGATATGTTTAGAGTTTTAAAAGTAATAGGAGTATCTTTGATAACCTATTACTTAACTCTTTACCCTGTTAATAAGGTCGGAGAAATAATAGATAGATTAGGTAAAAATAATATAGATAAAACAGAATTCACTTATCAAGTAATTTATTTATTTGGTATGGCTATTTTGTTGTACTTAGTATTTTATTTTAAAGAATGGTATATTTTTATAGGAGAATATGAAGCTCAAAATGATATAGGACTTTTAGCCCTAGATAAGGTATATAACAAAACATCAGAATTTTTTAATAAAATTCATATATCAAAAGTAATTAGTATAATTATAAATGATATAACAAGTTATATTTCTTTATTTTTTTCATTAGGGCTTTTATTTTTTGTAGAAGGAGTTATATATAATATAATATTAACTATGGTTATACTATATAAATCTAATTTTATATTAACTTTTCTAATTATAATTCCATACTTATTACAAAGTCTTTTTATAATCTTTAAAAGAAAAAAACAGTCAAAAGATTATAAAATAATGATAGAAAGTTTAGATAATATAGTAGATAGTACCCTAGAATTTATTAAAGGAATTAGAGTTATTAGGGCCTATAATATGGTTGAAGTGGTGAGAGAAAAATTTATAATAAATATAAATAATTATGCTGATAATTTATTAGTATATGTTTTGAATTATGCCATATTACAACCATTAATTTTAGTGTCAAAATCATTTTCATATTTAGCATTAGTAATTTATGGTTATTATCTAGTTAGTATTGGAGAAACAAGTATAGGAAATTTAGTATCTATATCAATAATTACAGCCATGTTATCTTGGCCTTATGCTGCATTATCTGAACTTATTTTAAGAATTATAGAGTTAAAAGGAGCTGTAAAAAGAGCAAAACAAATATTAGTAGAAAAAGAGAATAATGTATCAAAAAAAGAATTAAAAAAATTTAAATTTGATGAAAAAATCATTATAAAAAATTTAACTTATGAAGTAAGTGGAAAGAAAGTTTTAGATGATATTAATTTGGAAATAAAAAAAGGACAAACAGTAGCAATAGTTGGAAAAACTGGTAGTGGGAAAACAACATTAATTAAAGTATTATTATCTATATTAGAAGCAACAAAAGGTGAAATATATATAGATGATAATGAGATTAAAAAGTATAATATTAAAGATATTAGAAATAATATATCTTATGTTCCACAACAATATATGCTTTTTTCTAAAAGTATAAAAGAAAATATTTTATTTTATTCTGATTTAGAAAATAGGTTGGATGAAGTAATAAAAATAGTGGATTTAGAAAAAGATATATCTAAATTAGATAAGGGATTAGATACTCACATTGGAGAAAATGGTTTATCTTTATCAGGGGGTCAAAAACAAAGAATACAAATTGCAAGAGCATTAATTAGAGAACCTGAAATATTAATTTTAGATGATAGTTTTTCAGCAATAGATACTAATACAGAGAAAAAGATTTTAAATAATATAAATAGTGTTAGAAAAGAAAAAACTAATATAATAATATCACATAAAATATCTGTTATAAAAAATGCTGATATAATATTTGTAATGTCTAATGGAAAAATAGTAGACAAAGGAAAACACACTGAATTGATAAATAAATCTGGATGGTATAAACAGTTATACGAACATCAATATTTGGTTGGTGATAAAAATGAATAAACTATATAAATATATGAAATTATCTAAAAAAGAATATATAATAGGGTTAGTTTTGATGATAATAAGTACATTTTTATTGACTTATACGAGCTATATAATTTCTAAAATCTTTGATAATAATTACAGCAAAGCTGTAAAGTATGTTGCTATATTTTTCTTTATTAATATAATTGCAGCAGTATTGGATTATTATAAGAAATATTATTTGGTTAAGGCTTCTAATAATCTTTATTTAAAAATTCAAACTAGTATATATGATCATATACAAAAATTAGAAATTTCATATTTTGATAATATATCAGCAGGGGCAATAATTTCTAGAATAATTAGTGATGTTATTTTACTTAAAAACTTTTTTGAAAATACATTAATGTATATATTTGCTGTAATTGTAAAATTAATATTTATATATTTAATACTATTTTTTGTGAATTATAGAATGGCATTAGTTTTAGTAATATTTTTAATCTTTATGTTGTTTATAAAAGTAATATATGAAAAATTAGTATATAAGTATGCAAAAAAATATAGAGAGTATAATTCCTATTGTACAGCATTAATAAATGAAGGTATACATAATATTGATATAATAAAAATGTATAATAATGAAGAAAATATAAAAAATGAATGGAAAGAAAAAAGCAATATGAGAATGAAGGTTGCTAAAAAAATAGTAGCAATAGATGCTAAATTACTTCATAATTTAACTGCTTTATCAAGAGATATTATATTCATATTAATAATACTTTATTATGGCTATTTAAAATTTAATAATTTGAATTATATAGAAATTGGAAGTATATATCTATTTATGAAATATACATTAGATGTAATAGATGTAGTTACTAATTTAGTTATTAATTTATCATCTTATACTAAGGCAATAGCTGCTTCAAATAATATAGATGAAATATTTAAACTAAAAAATATAGATAATAATTTTACTGCTAATAATATAGAAAATATTAAAGGGGAAATAGAATTTAAAAATGTAAGTTTTAATTATGATAATAAAAATCAAGTATTAAAAAATGTTTCTTTTAAAATAAAAGACAAAAGCATTGTTGCTTTTGTAGGAAGAACTGGAAGTGGAAAATCAACTATAATTAATTTACTTGAAAAATTTTATACAAATTATACTGGAGATATTTATGTTGATGGGCATGATATAAAAGATATAAATGTGAGAAATAATATAGCTATGGTATTGCAAGAACCGTTTTTATTTCAAGGAACAGTAATTGAGAATATAAGTATTAATGAAAATAATATGAAAGAATCAGTTAAAAATCTAAAAGAAATAACTTATGATTTAAAATCTGAACAAAATATTTCTAATTTATCTTCTGGTGAAAAACAATTAGTTTCATTTGCAAGGGCAATGTCAAAAAAATCAAGCATATTAATATTAGATGAGGCGACATCTAATATAGATAGTGAGACTGAAAATATTATGCAAAGAAGTATTGAAAATTTTAGAAAAAAGGGAACGGTTATAATAATAGCGCATAGATTATCAACTATTAAAAATGCAGATATGATATTTGTATTAGATAAAGGTGAGATTGTAGAAAGTGGAACTCATATTGAATTAATAGAAAAGCATGGATTGTATTATGCTATGCAAAAAAAAGTTTAACTTTTTTAAAATTAATAATAGAGATATAGAAAGGTGATTTGATGAAAGATTATGAAAATATAAATATTTTAGGGAAAAATGTTTTAAAACCTCGTTCATATTTTTTTACAAAAGATATGAATAAAAAT
>NZ_LOQI01000082.1 GCF_001517915.1 Oceanivirga salmonicida
ATAGAAAAGAGGAATTGGATTGAATAACAAAAATAAATTAAATAAAACTAGTAAATATATAATGTTATGCTTGATATCTCTATTATCTTTTTCAGAAATAACACCTGATGGAAAAACAAATGTATATGTTGAAAAATCTAATAATGGTACAGAAGTAATAAATATATCTACACCAAGCGACAAAGGAGTATCAGATTCAACATTTGATAAATTTAATGTTGATAAAAAAGGTGCAGTAATAAATAATAGTAGCTCTATTGCAAGGTCTCATATAGCAGGTGTAGTAAGACCAAATGAAAATATAACGAAAAATCCAGCGAAATTAGCATTGCTTCGTGTAACAAGTACAAATAAAAGTGAAATAAAAGGTGTATTAGAAGCACTTAGTAATGATGATTTAGATGTAGTATTATCAAATAAAAATGGTATTACATTAGATGGAGCTAAATTTTTAAATATACATGATATGACTTTAACAACGGGAGAAGTAACATTAAAAAATGGGAATGTAGATAATATTTCAGTTGGAGATGGATTAATAGTAAGTTTAGATGAATTAAATACTAGTAATGTAAATAGAGTAAATATATTATCAAAAGTAGTAGAACTTAAAAAAGATTTAATAGCAAATAAAATAGAAATATTAACAGGAAATAATATATATGATATAAAAGGTTCTAATGTAGAAATAGTAAAAACTCATGAAGGAGAAGTAGGAATACCAATTAGTGCTAATATTTTAGGAAGTGTACATGCAAATACTGTTAGAATAATAGCGACTAAATCAGGAATAGGTGCTAAAAGTATATTAGCTAAAAATGTAGAATTAGATTCAAAGACACAGGCAAAAGTAGATAAGATAAAAGCCGATAAAGTAAAAATAAAAGTAAAAGAAGATTTTAGTATAAAATCCAAAGGAAAAGATAAAAGACATATAATAGCAAATGATAGTTTAAGCATAGAAGCTAATAATATTAGTAATGATGGAGAACTACTATTGTCTAATGTAATTAATCTTAAAGCCAAAAATAAATTGTCTAATTTAAATGGTGGAGTAATTCATGCAGATGAATTTCTAAAAATAAGAGGGAAAAAATTAGATAATAAGGGTAAAGTTCTTAGTTTTGGAAAAGGTAAAGTAATATATATCGATAAAACAACAGGTAAAAAGATAGATGACATAGAAAAGTGGAAAGAAAAACAAGAAGAAGTATATAGATCATATAATGCTTTAAAACAATCAACAACAGATGAAGCAAAAATTAATGCTTTATCAGCTTTTTATGATAAAGTAGTAGTAATAGATGACTCTGAATTTGACTATAGAATATATAAAGATAAGTATTTAGCAAAAGAAAACAAAGATAGAATAGGAACAAAAGGAAAGTTTTACAATCATAAAGGAAGTGAATTACTATCAGAAAAAAATATCGATAAAGTAAAACAAGCTAATAAAGAAGCTATGTATTCAGAATATTCTGATAATTATGATGGAGAAGTAAAAAATAAGTTATTAGATGGTAAATTAGAATTAAGTGATAGAAATACAGTGTTTTCAGTATTAAGTGGAAATAATGTAGACATTCAAATAACAGAAGATGCAAATAATAAAGATGGGCATATAGTAGCCAATGAAAAAAATTACATAAAAGCAAATGAATTTAATAATTCATCTAGTATAGGAAACGAAATATTTAAGATAGAAGATGGTTATGAAAAAATAAAATTCAAAGGAACTTTTGATTGTCCAGGTGCATTAGTATATTGTAATATAAGACATAATGTTACATATTCAAAAGAATTAGATAATGAAAGAATAGTAAATACTAAAGCTTTAAAATCTCAATTAGTGGGAAATGTTGTAATTGATGCTAAAACTACAAACTTTAAAGCATACAAAGAAGATGAAGTTAAAAAAACAGCAACAAAAGAAGACATAGTATATAAGAATAAAAAAGAAGCAGTAGAAATAAAAGGTAAAAAAATAGAATATGATATAGAAGATGATGTGAAATATACAAGCATTAAAAATCTATACTCAAATCCTAATTTTTTGAATAGCATAAAATACAATAAAACAGATTACATAATAGATGAATTTGGAATAGATGAAACACAAAAAGATATAAATGCAAAAAAATCTAATATAACAATAAATGCAAGTAAATTGAATATAAAAGACCAAGAATTAATATATAATGATATGAAATTATCATCAGATGATATAAAGATAATAGCAAGTAATATAAGTGCAGATGAAAAAATAACAATAAAATCTAATAATTTATTGATAAAAGATGAGAAATCAGAAACAACAAAAATAATAAATGAAAAAAATATTTATGGTGATACAGTAGAAAAAAGAAAAATAGAGAGAAGTAAAGCAAGTAATCTAAATGCAAAAAATATATTAATAGATAGCAAAAATACAGATATAGTTGCTAGTAATTTAGATGCAAAAGAAAAAATAGAATTAACAGGAGAAACAGTAAATATATCAAATAGTGTAAGTACTAATACAAAAGAAATAAATAGTACTTCAGTTTCTAATATATTAATTTTGCCAATATTTAATGAAAAAAATAAAGAAATAAAAGAGCAAGTATCTAATAGTAGTAATATTAGTGCAAAAGATTTAGTAATAAATACTAAAAAAACAACAATAAAAGATTCAAATGTAGTTGTTAATAGTCTAAAAACAAAAGGAGATGTAGTTGTTACATCAGATACATTAGAAGATACTATGAAATTAAAAGAAAATTCTCTTTTTGATAAAAGAGATATTGATATAAGTAGAGAAAAAGCAAAAGGTTCAAATATATTAATAAAAGATAAAGCAGAATTTGAAAACCTTAGTTTAATATCATCAAAATTACAAGCTAAAGATTTAGAAGTAAGTGATAAGTTAAATGTAGAAGCAAAAGTATTAAAATCGAAGGAAAAATCTAAAATTTCAAGTTTTAAGTTGATAGATGATGTACAAGCACATTATACTACAATAGAAAAAGATACTAATGGAAAGCTTAAATTAGTAAAACATAGTTTAAATGGTAATAGTGAAACAGAAGATTTATCAGCAGGAGCAAGTGTAACTTTATTTAGTCATAAAGTAGATACGATAATGAATATGAATCAAATGCAAGAGCAGGTCTTAAAGTAACTAATAGTGCAAAGATAAACAAGATGAAAGTATTATCATCAGATGTAGTGTTAAATAATGCAGATATAAATGAAATAGAATCAAATACAACTAAACTAAATAATAAAATAAAAGAAAATTCATATAAAGGTGGAGTAAAAGTAGCAGCCAAGGTAGGCTTAGAATCAAGTGAAGCTAGTATAGGTTTAAATATATCTAATAGAAATGTAAAAGGAACAGAAACAGTACATGAAAATTCTAATATATCATTACTAGGAAATAGTAAGATAGAAAAAGTTGCTAAATTTACATCAACTAATTTAAAATATGGAAATTTAGTAGTAAATGCGAAAAATGTACTATTTGATGCAAATAAAGATAAAAGAGATAGTGTAGTAAATACAACAGGAATAAATTATGGTTATCGNNATAAAAAATGTTACAGAAGGAAGACTAGATAAAGCAGTATCAAATGCAGGAAATGGATTTGTAGGAGCAGTAAATAACTTATCAGGAAATTTAAAAGTAAAAGATAATAAAGATAAATACGCAAATATTCTTGATGAAAATTTAACTAATGGTCAAGTTGAAAAAGATTTAGCTAGTGGAAAAGTAAAAAAAGATTTATCAGGTTTTGTATCAATAAATGGTAGTTTAAGTTTAGATGTAAATAATGTAACTGAGATAAATCACGAAGAAGAAGTGAAAAGCGGTAAATTAACAGGAGGCAAATTAACATTTAATAATAACGAAGAAGTTAAGTATGTTTCAACAATAGTAAAAGATACGAATATAGAGTATAATAATGTTGAAAAGGTAACAAAAGATGTTAAAATAGCGAATAATAAGAAACAAATAATAGATGCATCAGTAGGTGTAGGAGTATCAACAGGATTAGATTTAGCTAATGGTGGTTTAAAACCATTTAATGTAGATATATCAGCAAAAGGTTCTTATGAAGAACAAAAAGAAAAACTTAATAAATTAAATGAATTAACAAATGTATCTGAAACATTTAATAATGTAAAAGATGTTAAATTAACAGGAGTAAAATCAAATAATTCTACAATGAGTGGAAATATTAAGAATTTATTAATAGAAGATGTAAAAGATGAAAGAACAAGAAACAAGGCAGGAGCAGGTTTTGATATCTCAATTTCAGCAATTACAGGAATACCAACAGGTGGTAATGGAGAAATAGAATTTGTAGATACAAGAAAAGAAGTAGTACACAAAAATGAAGTAAGTTTAGAAAATTTAAAAGTAGAAAATTTAGAGAGAAAAGAATTAACAGCTAATAACCATGACAATCAATTTTCATTAAGAGCAGGAACATCAGGAATAAGTTTAAAAGTAAAATCAAATAAATTTGAATTAGACTTAAATGCAAGTGGGGAAACAATAAATGCATTAAAAGATACGAAAGTATTTAAGAAGAAGATAGAGTTAGCGGGAAAAGAGTTAGAGTCAACAGCGATTGCAATAAAAAAATCTGTAAAAAATATTAAAGCAAAACCAGATGATGATACTGACCAGGGAGAAGTAGAAAAAAGAGGATTTCTTGAATTAGGTAATGAAGCATTAAGAAATGATAAAAAGCATAATAAATATACTCAAGCAATAAATGAAGCAGAAATTAAAACAAATGAAGATTTAGAAAAACTAGCTAAGAAATTAGACTTTGATGGATTTAAAGTAGTAAATGAAAATGATAAACCAGCTTATATACAAGAAAGAGAAGGAGAATTACCTAAAAATATCAAACTAGGTGTATTTGTAATTGAAGAAAAAGGTAAGAGATATTTAGCAATAGTAGGAAATAAGATAAGTAAATCGGATTTATTGAAAGGAATTGCAAATGAATGGGCAATAGGAAATGCAATAAATGAAAACAGAGCAAGAAAGAATAGCAAAGGGCAATATTTAGCAACAGCTTTTGGACAAATAGCATCAGATAATATTGATGCTAGAGAAGGAACGATAACATTAGAATATACACCAAAAACATTAATTCCTAAAAATGGGAAGATTATCAGTGATAGAGTAAATACAACATCAGTAGAAGGTAGAATTTCAGGTGGAAAATATGTATCAGTAAATGTAAATGCAGGAATTGGTTATATAGTAGATGATGAAAATAAAAAAAATTATTTCATATCATTAGGTGGAGGTGCAGGTGTGGGTGTAGGTGTTAGAATATCTGCAAATGTAAAAAAAGGTTTTTATCCTTCAATTAAGAAAGCAAAAGATTTACAAGGGATTACGAATAGTTTTGCCTTAAACTTAGGATATAATGGCATTGGAACCTCTTTTAATGCAGATATTGAATCAAGGGGATTTTCAGTAAATGGTAATCGTTTATTTGATAAATTTACTTCTTTTGACAAAGGTACAGAGGCTTCTTTTACTTATAATGTTGCATATACATATGTAATTGATGAAGAATTAAGCAAAGATATTGATAAAATTAAAAAAAAATATAATGAAATTAAGAAAAAATATAATGAAATTAACAAAAATATTAACATAATTAATAATAAAATAAAAAAAGATATTAATGATAAAATTAAAAAAGATTTATATGAATATAGTCATAAATTACATAGAATAATTTATTTTTTCGAAAAAGAAAAAAAATAATGGAAAAATATATTGTTTTTTATACTTGAAAAATTTAAAATTTTTTACATATAAAAGGAGGGAACTATTATGTTTGAAAAAAAAATTATAGGAAGATCAATAGTTAAAGAGTATGGT
>NZ_LOQI01000083.1 GCF_001517915.1 Oceanivirga salmonicida
AACCATATGCTAAATTAGAGTATAAGATAGTTAAAGGATTAAAACTAAAATCTAAATTAACTATACCAACATTCTTTTCAAAGAGTGCTTTAAATGTTGAAGGTGATAATAAGTTCGGTAAATTAGAAGATAAAGTTACTTTTAAATATTATGATGTAATTTTAAATTTAGGATTAGATTATTCATTTTAATAAAAAATAAGGGTTTGTGTTTGAAGCACATTCCCTTTTTTAAATTAACTGTATTTTTCTTCAAATTTTACTTTATCTACTACATATCTAGTATGAGTTCCAGAACCTATAAGTTCGCCATTTACAAAACATTTTACACTTAGTAAAATTTCTTTTTTATTAACTTCTAAAATTTCACATTCTGATACAACTTTTGAATTTATTGGACTAGCTTTTAAATGCTTAATATTTACCATAGTTCCAACAGTTATTTCATTACCTTCTAAAAATTGATCTATACAATGTGTAGATGTTATTTCCATAAATGCTATCATTGATGGAGTAGCATATACTCTAGCTTTTCCTGAACCCCATTTACATGCTAAATCTTCTTCTTTAACTATCGTAGTTTCAGTGTATTTAGCACCTATTAGTATTTCCTTCATTTATCTTTCCTCCTCTAATTTATTTATATAAATATTTTAACATACATTGCTTATTATGTCTAATTTTGTTATACTATTTTTGTAGTGTAAATATGGGAGGTAGTTGAAATATGAAATATCATATTGAAGAAATGATATCAGAGAAAAGTATATCTGATAAAGTATTAGAAATTGCTGAAAAAATAAATGAAGAATTTAAGGGAAAAGATATTTTGGTAATAGGTCTTTTAAGAGGTTCTTTAATGTTTTTAGCAGATTTATCAAGAAAATTAGACAATGTAATAGAAATAGACTTTATGTCAGTTTCAAGTTATGGGAGCAGTATGCAAACTAGTGGAGAAATTAAAATTTTAAAAGATTTAGATGTTTGTATTGAAGGAAAGAATGTAGTTATTGTTGAAGATATAATTGATACGGGCTTTACTTTATCTAAGGTATGTAAAATATTAAAAGAAAGACAACCCAAAACATTAAAAGTATGTACACTATTAGATAAACCGGAAAGAAGAATAGTAGATATAAATGTAGATTATCAAGGCTTTATAATCCCTGATGAATTTGTAGTAGGTTACGGTATAGATTATGCACAAAGGCATAGGGCTTTGCCATATATAGGAAAAGTAGTAAAGGAAGAAGAATAATATGAAAAATTATGATACTTATGTTGTAGTAGGAACTCAATTTGGAGATGAAGGAAAAGGTAAAATAATAGACGTACTATCACCAAAAGCGGATTATGTAGTGAGATTTCAAGGTGGAAATAATGCAGGGCATACAGTAGTTGTAGGAGACGAGAAATTTGTATTACATTTATTACCATCAGGTATAATAAATGCTAAGGGCAAATGTATTATAGGAAGTGGTGTTGTAGTAGATCCAGTAGTTTTATTAAAAGAAATTTCTGAATTAGAAAAAAGGGGTTTAAATGCTAATCATTTATTTATAGATGAAAGAGCTCATGTTATTATGCCATATCATATTGCTATTGATAAAGCAAAAGAAGAAGCATTAGGTGAAAATAAGATAGGAACAACTTTAAGAGGAATAGGACCTTGCTACAATGATAAAATTTCTAGAAATGGTATAAGAATAGGGGATTTATTAGATAAAGATAGATTTAGAGATAAATTAGCTTGGAATTTAAAATCAAAAAATGATATGTTGATTAGATATGGTAAACCTACATTTGATTTTGATAAAATGTATAATCAATATTTAGAATTAGCAGATAAATTAAAAGATAAAATAATAGATGCAGTGTTAGAAGTAAATGAAGCATTAGAATTAGGTAAAAAAGTTTTATTTGAAGGAGCACAGGCATTAATGTTAGACATAGATTATGGTTCATATCCATATGTAACTTCATCATCTCCAACTTCTGGTGGAGTATGTACAGGAGCAGGTGTTGCACCTAATAAATTGAATAGAATAATAGGAGTAATGAAAGCATATGCTACTAGAGTAGGAGAAGGACCTTTCCCAACTGAATTAGATAATGAAGCAGGAGAAAATTTAAGAAAAATAGGAAATGAATATGGAGCAACAACAGGTAGACCTAGAAAATGTGGTTGGCTTGATTTAGTAATGGGAAGATATGCAGTAATGATAGATGGTTTAACTGATATAGTTCTAACTAAAATAGATGTATTGACAGGACTAGAAAAAATAAAAGTTGCAATAGCTTATGAGATAGATGGTAAAAGGTATAAATCATACCCTGCTAATCTTAGAAAATCAACTAAGGTTAATGTAATATATGATGAATTAGATGCTTGGAGTGAAGATATTACTAAAATAACTAAATATGAAGATTTACCACTAAATTGTAAAAAATACATAGAATATTTAGAAAAAGAATTAGGTGTTAGTATATCTATGATATCAGTAGGACCTGAAAGAAATCAAAACATATATAGAAAAGAATTTTAGAAATAGGAGTAAAAAATATGAATGTATATGATTACCCATTATGTAGTAGGTATGCTAGTGATAAAATGAAATATATTTTTTCGCCAGATTTTAAATTTAGTACTTGGCGTAAATTATGGGTCTATTTAGCTCAAAGTGAAAAAGAATTAGGACTAGACTTTATAACCAATGAGCAAATAGATGCTATGAAATCTAATATATCTAATATAGATTATGAAGTGGCAAATATGTATGAAAAAAAATTAAAGCATGATGTTATGGCACATGTTCATACATTTGCAGATTTAGTTCCAATAGCAAAACCAATAATTCACTTAGGAGCAACTAGTGCTTATGTTGGAGATAATACTGATTTAATTCAAATAAAACAAGCTCTACTTTTAACTAAAAGTAGAATTTTAAATGTAATTAAATCATTAAGAGATTTTTCAATGAATAATAGAAAAATTGCAACATTAGCTTATACTCATTTTCAAGCAGCACAACTTACAACAGTTGGAAAAAGAGCGACATTATGGTTAAAATCACTAATGTATGATTTACAAGAATTAGATATTAGAATTGAAAATTTAGAATTTAGGGGAGTAAAAGGAACAACTGGAACTCAGGCTAGTTTTAAAGAATTATTTAATGGTGATTACTCAAAAGTAAAAGAATTAGATATATTGGTTAGTAAAAAAGCAGGATTTTCTAAAAGACAAGAAGTAAGTGGTCAAACTTATGATAGAAAGCAAGATAGTTTTATATTACAAACATTAGCAAGTATAGCAAGTACAGCACATAAATTTACTAATGATTTTAGATTATTACAACATTTAAAAGAAATGGAAGAACCTTTTTCTAAAAATCAAATAGGTTCATCAGCTATGGCATACAAAAGAAATCCTATGAAGTGTGAAAGAATATCTGCACTTTCTAAATTTGTAATATCTAATGAATTAAATGGACATTTAGTTCATTCTACTCAATGGTTTGAAAGAACATTAGATGATTCTGCTAATAAAAGATTATCATACCCACAAAGTTTTTTAGCAATAGATTCAATATTGATTTTGTGGCATAATATAATATCAGATGCAGTAGTATATGAAAAAATGATAGAAGCTAATCTTAAAAAAGAATTACCATTTATGGCAACTGAAAATATTATAATGAGAGCAGTTAAAAATGGTATGGATAGACAAGTTGTACATGAAATAATCAGACAATTATCTATGGAAGAAACAAAAAGTATTAAATTAGATGGAAATCCAAATAAATTAATAGATAGAATTTTAAAAGATGGAAGATTAAAAATAGATGAAAAAGAATTAACAGATATTTTAGATGCAAATAAATATATAGGATTTGCAGTAGAGCAAGTTGAAGACTATATAAAAGTTGTTGATATAGTATTAGAAAAAAATAAAGAATTTATGTTAGATATTAAAAATGAAGAAGTTTTAATATAATAAATAATTAAAATTATGTATAAAAAGCACTCCTAAAAGTGCTTTTCTTTATTTCCAAAATTCGTCTTCAATGGATTGAAATTTAGCAAAAGTCCAAACTTCAACTATCTTATTTTCTGAAATTTTAAATAGATCAATTCCTTCCATATTTAATTCATTATCATTACGCTTTGCAACAGATACTACACTTGCAACAACAAAATTATCATTATCTGCTGCCCAATTTGTCATTACTCTAAATGTATTATTACTCCTAATAGAAAATTGCTCTATTCTTTTTGCTAATTCTTCTTTTCCAGTTACAGTACCTGAAAGAACTCCATTTCCTCCCATATGCCAAATAATATTATCTGATAAAGTTTCAAAAACAAGTTGAAAATCTCCTTGTTCTAATGCTTTTGCATAAGTATTAAAAACTTCTAATGCTTTCATATTAAACACCTCCTAATATATTTTAAGTATATTATAAATACAAGGTATTGATTTTTCAAGTACGAACATTTATAATACATAGTAACTAAATAAATACTATTTAATATTTTAGGAGGTTATTTTATGGGAAATATTTATGAAAAGTGTCCGTTTGCTATAACTCAAAAGATTTTACAAGGAAAGTGGACTATTCTTGTTCTGTATCATTTGAGTACTGGAACAAAAAGATTTAATGAACTTGAAAAACTAATGCCAATAATTAGTAGAACAGTTTTAACAAGAGAATTACGCCAATTAGAAAAAGAGCATTTAATTATAAGGAAAGTTTATGCCCAAGTTCCACCAAAAGTAGAATATAGACTAAGTGAGATAGGTAATGAATTTAAAAAAGTTCTAGATGAGATAGAAGTATTTGGGCAAGAATATATTTCGTTTAATGAAAAAAGATAGGAATAATATTGTAAAATAAATAAAACGAGATATAATTAACATATAAAATAGTTATATTTTAAAAATCATTAAAATTTTAGTGGGAGATGATATATATGATAAGTTTTACTGGTATTGGTTTTCCATTAATTATATTCATATATTTTGGTGGAATATTTTTGGTAGGACAATTAATAAGAAATTTTAATTTAAGTTATAATATGCAAAATATTTTACTTATTATTACTCATTTATCATTAATTTTGATAAACTATTTTATAGCAAAACTATTAAATAGAAAAGAAGTAAAACATACTGTATTTGAAGCAAGATTAGAAAAAGTAGTTCTTTTCTTTGGTCTTATAACAAGTTTTCTAATTATAATGATGGTAGGAATAAGTGTATATAAAGATTTATATGACACTTATTAAAAATATGCAGTTAAAGAGTTGAAACAAAAAACATATTATTTGTTAAGGCTCTTTTTTATACTCTAAAAAATTATCTTAGGCTTTTCACTTGAAATATATATGAATAGAGAATATAATATATAAAAGAAAGGGTGGTATTATGAATATAGAATTTAAGACAAGTTTTAGTATAGGAAGTATTCGTAAAGAGACTTTTTATGTAGATAAAACAATGCTTATAGATAAATTAATAAATAATTACGGAGACCCAATAAATGAAACAGTATTAATATGTAGACCTCGTAGATTTGGTAAGACACTTGGATTAGATACAATAAACTTTTTCTTTAATAAAAATAAAAAAGAAAAGGCACTAGAATTTTTTAATGATAAAAAGATAGCCAAAACAGAAAAAATGAAATATATAGGAACAAGACCAGTAATACACCTTGATTTTAAAAATAAGGAAGCAAAAAGTTTGGATGAAGTAAAATATGCAATACAAAAACTTTTAAGAGCATATTTTCTTGATATAAAAAATAAGGAACTTTCAGATAAAATTAAA
>NZ_LOQI01000084.1 GCF_001517915.1 Oceanivirga salmonicida
GTATATAATTAAAATAATAGAGAAAGAAATAGAAAATAGTAGTTGAGAAAATTTTAGGGTATGAAGTAATAAGAAAAAAAGTTAAAAATATTAACCTAAGAATAAATTCAGAAGGTAATATATATATTTCTGTTCCATTTAATATAGATAATTACTATATAGAACAGTTTATAATTTCAAAAAAAACTTTTATAGATAAACATATAGATAGAATAAGTAGATACAAGGAATTAACGAAAAAATTAGATATTTATGTAGATAATTCTTTTCTTTCTTTTTATGGCAAAAAATATATTTTAAATTTAAAAGAGAATAAAACTAAAAAAATATATTTTGAAGAAAATAGAATAATTATTGAAAATAGTAAAATAGATAAAGAAAGTATTAAGAGCATAGTATATAATGATATTTATTATAACAAGGCTAAAAGATTATTTATGAGTAGATTAAAACATTATTTAGAATTAATGAATGAAAATAATGATATAAAATTTACCATAGGGAATATGAAAGGTAAATGGGGTATGTGTAGACCAACTAAAAGAGAAATAGTATTAAATATAGAGCTAATGAAAAAAAGTTTGATTGAAATAGACTCAGTAATAGTTCATGAAATAACCCATTTAAAACACCCTAATCATAGTAAAAATTTTTATAAACACATTGATAAATATTTTCCTGATTATAAACAAGTAAATAAAAAGTTAAATCAGATTTAAGCATAAATATAAGGGAAATATGAAGTATAAACAAGTTGACAAAATAAATTTTGACATGTATTAATAAACTTTATATGAATTAATTAAAAATATAAGTTTTATTATACATGTTTTTATTATATCAAAGTGTTTTTGTATAAATTTCTAAAAAATAGCGGTTGCTAAGGACTAATATAAATGTTAAAATGTAGAGTAAAAGAAAAATATAAAAGGAGATAATAAATAATGGTAGATAAAAAATACATAAGAAATTTTTCTATTATTGCTCATATAGATCATGGTAAATCTACAATAGCAGATAGACTTATACAGTCTACTGGAACTGTAACAGAGCGTGAAATGAAAGAGCAACTTTTAGATACTATGGATCTTGAAAGAGAAAAGGGAATTACAATAAAGGCTCAGGCTGTAACTCTTAATTATAAAGCGAAAGATGGTAATATGTATCAGTTAAATTTAATAGATACACCAGGCCATGTTGACTTTATATACGAAGTATCTAGATCTCTTGCAGCTTGTGATGGAGCATTACTTGTAGTAGATGCTGCACAAGGAATAGAAGCACAAACTCTTGCTAATGTATATTTAGCATTAGAAAATGATTTAGATATAATACCAGTAGTTAATAAAATTGATTTACCATCAGCAGATCCTACAAAGGTACTGATTGAAATAGAAGATATAATAGGTTTACCTACTGATGATGCAACCCTAACTTCTGCTAAGACTGGTTTAGGAATAGATGAATTATTAGAAAAAATAGTTACTAAATTACCTGCTCCAAAAGGAGAAGAAAATGCGCCATTAAAGGCTCTAATATTTGATTCGCATTACAATGATTTTAGAGGTGTAGTAACATATATTAGAATTATAGATGGTAGCATTAAAAAGGGTCAAAAAATAAAAGTAATGTCTACACATAAAGAATTTGAAGTTTTAGAAGTAGGACAATTTGTTCCTAAAATGAAAGAAGTAGATGAATTAGGTGTAGGGTCAGTTGGTTATATAGTAACAGGTATAAAATCAATTAAAGATACACAGGTAGGAGATACTATAACTTCAGTAAAAAATCCTACAAAGATGGCTTTGGAAGGTTATAGACCAGCCCAAAGTGTTGTGTTTGCAGGTATTTACCCTATATCAACAAATGATTATGAAAATTTAAGAGAAGCACTAGAAAAATTACAATTAAATGATGCTTCACTTATATATCAACCAGAAACTTCACTTGCATTAGGTTTTGGTTTCAGATGCGGATTTTTAGGTTTATTACATATGGAAATTATAGTTGAAAGACTAAGAAGAGAATTTGAAATTGATTTAATTTCAACAGCCCCATCTGTTCAATATTATGTAACACCTGAAAATGGAGAAACTATTATGATAGATAATCCAGCCGAATTTCCTGATGGTAGAAAACATATAGAAGAACCATATATAAAAGGAACTATTATGGTTCCAAAAGAATTTGTAGGAAATGTTATGGAACTTTGTCAAGAAAAAAGGGGAACATTTCTTAATATGAATTATTTAGATGAAAATAGAACTATGTTAGAATATGAATTACCATTAGCAGAAGTAGTAATAGATTTTTATGATAAATTAAAATCTAAAACTAAGGGTTATGCTTCATTTGAATATGAATTTATAGGTTATAGAGAAGCAGACTTAGTTAAGGTAGATATATTAGTTTCAGGAGAAGCAGTAGATGCGTTTTCATTTGTAGCACATGCAGATTTTGCGTATAGTCGTGGTCGTGCAATAGCAGAAAAATTAAAAGATGTAATACCAAGACAACAATTTGAAATACCAATTCAAGCTGCATTAGGTAGTAAAATAATAGCAAGAGAAACTATAAAAGCACTTAGAAAAAATGTTTTAGCCAAATGTTATGGTGGAGATATAACAAGAAAGAAAAAATTATTAGAAAAGCAAAAAGAAGGTAAAAAGAGAATGAAAGCAATCGGTAATGTTGAAATACCACAAGAAGCTTTCTTAGCAGTACTAAAACTTAATGATAATTAGAAAGGAATTAAAATGGCTTTAAAAAAATTAATATTTTTTGACGTAGAAACAAATGGACTTAAAGGAACTTCAGTTCTTTCTATTTCAGCAATGAAAGCATCATATAATACTGAAACAGATGAAATGCTAAAATTAGGTGAATATGATAGATTTTATTTTAGAAATGATGGAGAGCAAATTAATGAAAAGGCTATAATTGTTAATGGATTAACTGATGAAGAGATAGAAATAAGAAGATCTAAGTCTGATATTAAATATGCTAGAACTTTTGAAGAAGATATACAATCTTTTTATGATTTTTGTGATGGAGCAGATCATTTTATAGCACATAATATAAGATTTGATAGAGATTTTATACCTTTTAAATTAGAGTGTCAATTTGATACTATGTTAGAAAATATGAATATTTTAAAAATACCAGGGAAATATAATTCATATAAATGGCCTACACTTAATGAGTGTGCTGAATTTTATAATGTAGAAGTTGATGAAAATGAACTGCATCAAAGTATATACGATGTATTAACTATGGCTAGAATATTTTTCAAGATGAGAAAAAATACTCTTGCTAAAAGTAGAATTAAAGAATACGTAATAGAGAATAAAGGAACTAGATTTTAAGTTTTGGAAAGGGAATAATGATAGAAATTTTTGGGAGAAATGAATTTATATGGCTAATATATATATTAGTCAATTACTGTTTTATGTTATTTGCATATAGAAAATGGGGAAAGTTAGGTATAATGATGTTTATACCACTATCTATTGTAATTGCAAATATACAAGTTAATAAATTAATAGTTTTATTCGGTGTAGAAGCAACTATGGGGAACATTGCGTATGGTGGAATATTTTTAATTGAAGATATATTATCTGAAAATTATGGTAAAAAATATGCTAAAACTGTGGTAGCAATAGGATTTTTAACTATGGTATTTACTACAATAGTTATGAACCTTGCGATATTAATAAGTCCATCAGAAGCAGATACTGCACAAAATGCTATTAAAGCATTATTTTCTCCTTTATTAAGACTTACTGTTGCTTCACTTATGGCATATACTATATCAACTTATTTAGATATACATTTATATCAATTAATAAGAAAGATATTTCCAAGTTTTAAAAATATATGGATAAGAAATAATTTAAGTACAATAATAAGTCAAATAGTTGATAGTGTGATATTTACATTAGTTGCATTTGTAGGAATATATGATACGAATATTTTAATTAGTATAATGTTTTCAACATATTTCTTAAAATTAATAATATCAATAGCAGATACACCTTTTGTATATATAGCGGCATGGTGGAAGAAAAAAGGAATAATAAAAGAAGTAGATGATAAGATATAATAAAATAGAAAATCAAGTTAGAAAAAGAGAAATAGTGCTTTTAAAAGGATTACCGTGTGCTTATGGTAAATGTTCTTTTTGTAACTATATTCTAGACAATACAACTGATGAAGAAGAAATTTATAGAATAAATAATGAAGTTTTAGATAATATTACTGGTGAATTTGGAGTTTTAGAAGTTATAAATTCAGCATCAGTATTTGAACTACCTAAGAGTAGTTTAGAAATGATAAAAAAAATAGCAATAAAAAAGAAAATACATACTATATATTTTGAAGCATATTTTGCTTATGTAAATAGATTGAATGAAATAAGAAGTTTTTTTGAAGGAATAAATATTAGATTTATTATAGGAATAGAGACATTTGACAATAAATATAGAATTAAAACTTTAAAAAAGAATTTTTATTTAACAGATAGAATATTTGAAAAAATAAAGCAAGAGTATTATACAGCCTTATTATTAATATGTACTAAGGGTCAAACAAAAGAACAAATATTAAATGATATAGAATTGGGAACTAAAAATTTTTCATTAACAACAATTAGTATTTTTATAGAAAATGGAACAGAAATTAAAAGAGATGAAAAATTAGTAAAGTGGTTTTTAAATGATGTTTATCCTAATATTAAAGATAGAACTGATATTGAAATACTTGTAGATAACAAAGATTTTGGAGTTTATGTACAATAGGAAGAAGAAAAAAATGAAAAAAATAAAAGAAATAACAAAAGTATATAAGGATTATTATTTAGAAATAATATGGGCAATAATTGCAATGCTTATGGTAACATATAATAAGATAAATTTAATAAGAGAAGATACAATAGATATAATATTTTTAGCAATGCTAGGTTATCTAATAATAATACTTTATAAAAATTCTTTGAAAAATAAATATATTTCTACGATTTTATCTGTAATAACAATAGGTTTAATAATTTATTCCGTATTAGGTTTAGCAAATATATTATTTTATAAACAAATTACAGCATTAATAGGAATAGCCATAGTTTCTATAACTATACTAGAACTTAAGAAAAATTATTTACTAGAAGTAATTTATACTAAAATATTAATACATGCAGGTATTTACTTATTAATGATAATATTTAATATATTATTTGTAATGATGATATATGGATTGTTTGATATTAAATATTTAAGAGCAGAAATTTTAGTATATTATTTTATTGTTTTGAGTGGCTCAGTAGTCAGTATATTATATCAACAAGATAATAGAAAAGAATATTTTTCTAAAAAAGTAATAAACTATATATTTATCATATTTTTAATATTAAGTTTAATCTTAATATATACTAATATTTTTGTCAGAGGATTTAAAACATATTACATAGTAACACATATGATATTTTGGGTTTCGTATTTAGTTATTTTGTTAAATCTTACAATAAAGAAAAGATTTATACCATTAACTATATTACCGATAGTATTTTATGCAGTATATAGAGTATATAGACATATATTAGAGTATGGTTATACTGAAAATAGATATTTTATATTATATTTTAGTATTTTACTTATAGTTTTTTGCATAATGCAATTATTAAACTATTTTAAAACAATAACTTATGCCTATATATTTA
>NZ_LOQI01000085.1 GCF_001517915.1 Oceanivirga salmonicida
ACAAGTGTCAAATTTAGGTAAAAAATTTCTTGATATTATTAAGAAAATTTGATATATTAATTTTAGAGAAAATATGTTTAAGTTTATTTTGGCTGAACATAGAGTACTCCTTTTGTATATGGTTTGTGGTGAATTCATTATACAAAAAAAAGAGAGGTGAGTAAAGAATTTTGAAAAAAATTCTACTCACCTTTTTTTATAAAATATGAATTATTTATATGCTCACTATTTTATTTCTTTTCCATAAAATATATGATATACTCATTTATAAGGAGGGTATGTAAAATTATTTAAATTTTCATACAAAAATAAAATGACTAAAAAAATTAAAGGAGTTATTTTAGTAATAATATTAGTAACTATTATGACTTTTATAGATATTATTGGTGGATTTTCTTATTGGGTAAGATCTGCTATAAAATTAATGCTATTTGGAATGATACCATATTTATATATGCTAAAAAATAATATAGAAATGCCAACATTTAAAAAAGATGATAATTTTAATAAAATTTTAATGTTTTCTATATTAATTATTATTTCATTTATTATAGGTGGAACAATATTTTTTAAATTAGGATTACTTGATTCTGTAAAAACTAGTTTAAGTAATTCAGTAGGTGTTAGTGAAAATAACTATATTTATGTGTATATATACATAGTTACAGTAAATTGCACATTAGAAGAATTCTTTTTTAGACATTTTGCATTAAAATTTATTAGAAATACAAGATACACTATATTATTTAGTAGTATTTTGTTTTCAATTTATCATACAGGGATGTTAAGAAATATGTTTTTATGGTATATATTTGCATTATCAATGTTAGGTTTAATGATAGTAGGTATTATTTTTTGTTTATTAAATAAAAACAAGAATTCTATATTAAATTCAACTATAGTGCATTTAGTTGCCAATTTTTGTATAAATACTATAGGACTTATAGTTATGTATTCATAAAAAATTAAATATGTATAATAAATAAATTTAGAATAAGGAGTATAAATAAATTATGAATAAAATTATTGAATTTATAAAAAACTATGAAATTCCAACAGGTGGATTAATATTGGCCATTTTTTCTTTAAACATGCTATTTGAAAAATATAAGTTAATTTATTATCCTTTATTTTTTATTACATTAATATTGTATTTGATTTTCATATTGAAATTGATATTAAAAAGAATAGCAATTTTTGATGAATTAAATTCAGTTGTTATAGAAAGTGTATTTCCAACAATATTTATGGCGACTATGGTTTTGTCTACATATATTAAATCATATAATTTTGAAATAGCTAGGATAATTTGGTATGTTGCAATCGTTTCACATTTTTTATATATTTTAAGATTTAGTTGGAAATATTTGAGAAATTTTTCAATAGAAAATGTTTTTCCATCATGGTTTATTGTTTATATTGGAATAGCTGCTGCTAGTGTTACTTCTCATAGTCTAAATAATATTATACTGGGTCAATATATTTTTTATACTGCACTTACTTTTTATACTATACTATTACCAATAGTTTGTTATAGGATGTTTATTGTAAAAAATGTATCTATTAAAAATAAGCCTACTTTTGGTGTATTTGCAGCACCAGCTTCATTATTATTAGCAGGATATTTATCTGCATTTACAGTAAAAGAAAGTATAATTATATATGTATTATTTACTTTATCTACATTGTTTTTTTCAATAGTATTAGTAAATTTACCTAAATTATTAAGTTTAGATTTCACAACTAGTTTTTCAGCTTACACATTCCCAACAGTTATTACGACAATAGCATTAAATAAATTGAATATATATTATAATGAAACAAATAATATTTTAAATTTATTATTTAAATTTGAATTAACTATTACATTTTTAATTGTTATTTATGTTTTGGCTAGATATTTAAAATATTTTTATAATAAATTTAAAACTATAACTTTTTTAGAGATTGATAATAAAAATATAATTAATAAAATTTAAAGCTAAATTTAATTAAAGAGAGGAGAATAAGAATATGTCTATATTTGATTTTTTCAAAAAAAAGAAAAAAGAGTCGCTATTAGATGAAAATAATGTTTTAAAAGTAGGTCAAGAGGGTATTATGGAACCTGCAAATAATGCTAGAGATACTTTTAAATATTTTTGGAGAGAGTTATATTGGGAAAATAAACGAATAGTTAAAGGACTTAATTTTGCTGCAATAAAAATTGCATTTAGTCAAGAAACATTAGATGGCGAAAATATTATAGAAAATATGTGGATAGATGATATATATTTTGATGGAGATGTAATTACAGGTAGATTAGTAAATAAACCAAATGAATTAACTAATGTTCAAGAGAATGATATTATTGAGTTTGAAATAGATGATATTATTGACTGGTTATATGCTATCGGGGGAGAAACTTTTGGAGGATTTACAGTTCAAGCTATTAGATCTACATTAAGTGAAGAAGATAGGGTAGAGTATGATAAAGCATGGGGATTGAATTTTGGAGACTATAATGAAATTTTATTAGTAAGTAATCAAAAAGAAAATCCAGAAAATTTAATTGAACATCCACTTAGTATTGCCATGAAAGATAAAATGGAAGAATTTTTAAAAGAAAATCCAGGAGAAGTTAGTTTTATTGATGAAGATGGTTTAACACTTTTACATAAAGAAGCAATTGTAGGAAATAAGACTATGGTAGAAGTATTATTGAAATTTGGAGCAGACAAAAATATAAAATCAAAATCTAATAAAACAGCTTATGATTATGCTAAACAAATGAATTGGGAACATATAGTAGAAATATTAAAATAAATTTTTTATAAATTTAATAAGATATGAATAGAAAATAATAATTTTAAGGTGGTAAAAATGGAAAATAAAAACAACTCTAAAAGTAGTTTAAGAAAAAGAGCAGATGAAATTAAAGATTATCAATGTAAAAATTTAATAGCAGTATTAGAAGACCCAAAACTTTCTGAAAATATAGCTACTGTTATACGTAACATTAATGTTCTTGGTGTAGAAAAGTTATATGTAATTGATAGAAAGAAAAGATTTTCTGAATGGCAAAAAATGAGAGAAACCAAATCTTTAATTAAACAATCTGCATCAGCAATAAAATGGAGTTTTGTAAAAGTTTTTGAAACAACGCAAGAATGTATAGATCATCTAAATAAAAATAGATTCATATCAATTGTTACGTCTCCGCACATTAAAGGTAAAACAAATGTAGTTTTACATGAAGGTAATTATACACAAAAAAGGTTAGCAGTTTGGTTTGGTAATGAATCAAAAGGAATAAGTGATTTAGCAGTTGAAAATAGTGTTGCTTGTGTAAGTATAGAAATGTTTGGAATTATAGAAAGTTTAAATCTTGCTACTTCAACAGGAATAGTTTTATATGAAATAACTAAACAAAGAAGAGAATATCAAAAACACAATAAAAGAGGAATGAAAAAAGATCCTAAAATTATAGAAGAATAAGATTATAAATTGTTTTATTGATAGATGAGAGGTTACTAATTATGATAAAAGATATTGAAATGGCTAATAAAATTGCTCATGAAGTTTCTGAATATGGAGGTAGAGCATATTATGTCGGCGGTTTTATTAGAGATAAATTAATGGGGATTGAATCAGATAAATTTGATGTAGATATTGAAATTCATGGCATTTCAGAAGAAAAACTATATTTAATTCTTAAAGAATTAGGTAATCCAATTAGTATTGGTAAATCTTTTGGAATAATGTCATTAGAAAATTATAATATAGACATAGCAATGCCTAGAAGAGAAGTAAAAATTGGAGACTCTCATACTGATTTTGAAATTACTATTGATGAAAACATGGGAACATATGATGCAGCTAAAAGAAGAGATTTTACGATTAATTCAATAATGCAAGATATTTTAACGGAAGAAATAATTGACCATTTTGATGGTATTAAAGATATAAATAATAAAATCATTAGACATGTAAATGATAAAACATTTATTGAAGATTCACTAAGAGTATTAAGAGCATGTCAATTTGCATCAAGGTTTGGTTTTGGAATCGATGAAAAAACTATGGAATTATGTAAAAAAATAGACCTATCTAAATTATCGAAAGAAAGAATATTTTATGAAGTTGTTAAAGTTTTTCAAAAATCAAAAAAACCATCCATATTTTTTAGAGAGATGGATAAAATAAACCATTTAGGATATTGGTTTAAAGAATTAGAAAATACAAAATTTACTGAGCAAAGTCCAATTTATCATTCTGAAGGAAATGTTTTTGAGCATACAATGTTAGCAATAGATGTAGCAAGTAGTTTAAAAGATAAAGTAAAACAACCTATTAATTTTATGTTTGCGGTATTATGTCATGATTTAGGTAAAAGTGTTACGACTAAAAATATAGAGGGTAAAATAAGTTCTATACATCATGATATTGAAGGTGTAGAGATATCAAAAACTTTTTTAAAAAGATTTACTAATAATAGAAAACTTATAAATTATGTTGCAAATATGGTTGAATTACATATGCGTCCAAATATGTGTGTAAAAGATAATGCAAAAATAAAAACTACAAATAAAATGTTTGATTTATCAGTTGAACCTAATGATTTAATTTATGTATCAATAGCAGATAATTTGGGTAGAATTAGCAAAGAACCTTTAATAAATACCGAAATTTTTTTACTTAAAAGATTGGAAGAATATAATAAAGTGATGAGTATAGAACATGTAACAGGACATGATTTAATAAATTCAGGAATAAAACAGGGAAAAATATTCTCAGAGTTAATGAAGTATGCTCATAATCTTAGATTATCAGGTATAAATAAAGAGAAAAGTTTGAAACAAACATTAGCATATGCAAGAGAATTAGAGAAAAGATAGTTTAAAAATGATATTTTTAAAATAAATATTATGTTTAATAGTATTAGATAGGAGTAAATATGATAAATGTTGAATTAAGTAGATTTAGAGTAAAAAAAGGTATGGAAAGTAAAGTTAGTGAATGGTTAAAATTTTTAAATGATAATATGGAAGATACTTTACTAACACTTGAAAATGAGAAAATGTATGTTGAATCTATACATAGAGAAAATATAGATGGATATGAATATCTATATTGGTATTCTATTCAAGGTACAGGCGGAATTGATGTTCAAGATTCAGAAAGCTATATAGATATTAAACATCTAGAATATTGGGATATGTGTATAGATAATACATATTTAAATAATGATATTAAAGCTGAAGTAATAATGATACCAGATAAAATTAAAGAACAAATGAAATAAATAATACGAGGTAATAATTATGGAAGATAAAATTGAAAAATTACAAAAAATGTATAATGAGAGTAATAATATAGTCTTTTTTGGTGGTGCAGGAGTTTCAACAGAAAGTGGAATACCAGATTTTAGAAGTGTAGATGGATTATATAATCAAAAATATGATTATCCGCCAGAAACTATACTATCTCATAGTTTTTTTGTAAAACACCCTAATGAGTTTTATAAATTCTATAAAGAAAAATTAATAGTACATGGAGTTTTACCAAATCTTGCTCATACAAGTTTAGCTAAAATGGAGAAAAAGGGAAAGTTAAAAGTTGTAATTACTCAAAA
>NZ_LOQI01000086.1 GCF_001517915.1 Oceanivirga salmonicida
TATTAATAAATAAATTAAATAAAAGATATAAAATAAATAATATAGTTATAGTATCAAAAATAGATATGTTTAAAATAAATATTAAAGATTATGATTTATTAATCAGTACAGTAGATTGTAATGATTTAAAAATTAATATAAAAACTTTAAAAATATCACCTTTAATTACAAATAATGAAATACAAAAATTAGATAAATATTTTAAAATAAAAACGGATATTAAATTGGGACAGAAAACGATTAACAGTAAATCTAAAGAAATATTTAATGATAAAAATATATTTTATATTGTTAAAAAAATCAATTCTTGGCAAGAAGCTATAAAAATTGGTGTAGAAAAAATGTCACATTTAAAATTTGTTGATAAAAATTATTATAATAAATTAATAAATAGTGTATTAGAATATGGTCCATATATAGTGATTTCAAAAGGAATTGCAATACCACATGCAGTTTCAGAAAATAAAAAATATAAAAGTGGCTATGTAGTTGTATATTTTAAACATCCTATAATATTTCCTAATAATAAAGAAGTTAAATTAATGTTTTTTATATATAATAAAAATAAAAATGATAATAGAGATTTAATTGAAAATATAATAAAAATAACAGAAAAAAATAATATTGATTTTATAAAAGATAGAAAAACTTTAAAAAAATACTTATTGGAGGAAACAAATAATGTTGATAGATAATAAATTAATAAATTTAAATTTAGAAGCAGAAAATTGGGAATTAGCATTAGAAAAAACTTGCAATATTTTAGAAAAAAATGGATATATAAATTCAGATTATAAGAAAAAACTTATAAGTTTAACAAAAGAAATAGGTCCTTACTACATTATAACTAAAAATATTGCAATTCCACATTTAAGACCTGAGGAAGGAGTTTTGAAACAAGGATTTAGTTTCTTTAGATTTAATAAATCTGTAAAGTTTGATGGTAATAAAAATGTTAACTATTTTATATACATTTTATCACTGGATAATGATTGTCATATAGATCAGGTTTCATATATCGCTAATTTAATAGATGATGAAGAATTTTTCAAAAAAATAAATGAAGATTTGATTGGAGAAAAAGAAATATATGAGTATATAAATAAAGGAGGATATTGATGAAAAGAGGTTTAGTAGTTTGTAGAACTGGAATGGGTAGTAGTATGATGCTTAGAATAAAATTAGAGCAAGTTATTTCAGAGAATAATTTAGATATTGATTTAGAACATGATGTTTTAAGTGCTGTATCAAATTATGATGTAGATTTTGTAATAACTATGAATGATCTTGTTGAACAACTAGAAGGAGAAGTTAAGTATATCATAGGGGTGGAAGATTTACTTAATAAAGAAGAATTGAAAACAAAATTAATTAATTTTTTGGAAAATAATTAAAAAATGAAGGGGGTAATAAAATATGGATGTTTTGAAAGTTATTGTTTTTGATCTTTTAGGTTCTGCACCTATATTAGTTGGATTTATGGCGCTTTTAGGTCTTTTATTACAAAAGAAACCTGCCACAAAAGTAATTTCTGGAACAATTAAAACTATAGTAGGATTTTTAATATTTGCTGGTGGAGCAGGTTTAGCAGTAAATTCATTGAATAGTTTTCAACAATTATTTAGTATTGGATTTAATTTACAAGGTGTTTTACCATTAGCAGAAGCTTTGACTGCTTTAGCACAGACTAAATTTGCAACTGTAGTTTCATTAATTATGGTATTTGGATTTATATTTAATTTAATAGTAGCTAGATTTACTAGATTTAAATATATATTTTTAACAGGACAACATAATTTATATCTTGCAGCTTTATTAACAGTAGTTTTAAAAGCATTAAATTTATCAAATCTTTATGCTGTAATTATAGGATCAATACTTTTAGGATTGTCTGCTGCAATATATCCTGCAATAGCTCAACCTTGGATGAGAAAAGTTACAGGTTCTGATGAAATAGCAATGGGGCATTATGTAACTATAGCTTATGCTTTATCAGGATTTTTAGGTAAGTTCGTTGGGAAACCTGAAGAAAGTACAGAAAAAATTAAATTACCTGGTTGGTTATCAATTTTCAAAGATTATGTAGTTTCAGTGAGTATATCTATATTAATATTCTTTTATGTTGCATGTTTTGCAGCTGGTAAGGAAAGTGTAGAACAATTATCAAATGGTGTAAGTTGGTTAGTATATCCATTATTTCAATCATTAACATTTACAGCAGCATTATATATTATAATAACAGGAGTTAGAATGTTCTTAGGTGAAATAATACCGGCATTTGTAGGAATATCTGAAAAATTAATACCTAATGCTAAACCTGCACTAGATTGTCCAGTAGTATTCCAATATGCACCTACAGCAACAGTTTTAGGATTTTTATCAGCATATGTTGGTGGATTAATATGTATGTTTATTTTAGCAGGATTGGGAATGGTAGTAATAATACCAGTAGCAATACCATATTTCTTTATAGGAGCAACAGCAGGAGTATTTGGAAATGCGACTGGTGGATGGAAAGGTTGTATATTAGGTGGATTTGTGACTGGTGTATTAATAGCAATAGGACCAGCATTATTATACCCAATAATGGAAGTAGTTGGATTAACAGGAACAACATTCCCTGAAACAGATTTTGTTGCATTAGGGTTAGCAGTTTATTATATAGGTAAGATGCTAGGAAGGTAGATAATTATGAATAAAACAAAATTGTTAGAAAAAGCCAAAAAATATAGAAAAAATATTATAGATTTAGTATATTTTGCTAAAGCAGGGCATCCAGGAGGATCATTATCATGTATAGATATTTTAAATTATTTAGATGAATATGAATTAGAATATGGAAAAGATACAACTAGATTAATATTTTCTAAAGGTCATGTTACTCCAGCATTATATTCAATTTTTTTAGAAAGAGGAATAGTATCTAGAGATGAAATAACTACATTTAGAAAGATAAATTCAAGATTGCAAGGACATCCTGATAGAAATAAGATAAAAGAAATTGATGCTAATACGGGACTTTTAGGACAAGGTTTATCTATAGGGATAGGTATGGCCTTAGGTAAAAAATTAAAAAATGATAATTCTAAAATCTTTGTTATATTAGGAGATGGAGAAATGCAAGAGGGTCAAATTTGGGAAGCCCTTATGAGTGGATCACATTATAAATTGGATAATATTGTAGCAATATTAGATTATAATAAATTATCTTCAAAAGCTGATGTTAATAAAACAATGAATCTTGAACCTATTAGAGATAGAATTTTATCATTTGGTTGGGAAATTATAGAAATAGATGGTCATAATTATGATGAAATAGCTAATGCTATAGAAAAATCTAAAACGATAAAAGAAAAACCAATATTTATAATAGCACATACTGTAAAGGGAAAAGGTATAAGTTATATGGAGAATAATCCAAAATGGCATAGTAGTGCCATAAATGAAGAAGAATATAAAATAGCAACAAAAGAAATTGAAGGAGGAATGTAATATGAGTTATGAATTTATTTCTCCAAGAGATCATATAGGAGATATTTTAAATGGCTTTGCTAAAGAAAATGATAAAATAGTTGTAATTGATAGTGATTTAGCAACATCTGTAACTACCCATAAATTTCAAAAAGAATATCCAAATAGATTTTTTGAAATGGGAATAGCTGAACAAAATTCTATGAGTATAGCAGCGGGGCTAGCAACAGAAGGATTAATACCATTTTATGTTAATTTTTCAATATTTTGTACCGGAACAGTTTGGACTCAATTAAGACAGGTTTGTTATGCTAATTTAAATGTGAAAATAATTGGAACACATCCTGGTATGGATAATGGTCCTGATGGAGCAACTCATCATGCTTTAGAAGATATTGCTTTATCAAGAGCATTACCTAATTTAAGAGTTTTAAGTCCAGTAGATTTGGAAGATTTAAAATCGTGTATAAAATTAGCATTAGAAATAAAAGGACCAGTATATATTCGTGTTGCGAGAGATTTAGTTCCTATAATACATGAAAAAGAAAATAAAAATTATGAAACTATTGAAGTTTTAGCTGATGATGGAAATGATTATGCAATAGTATTTGAAGGAACAGCAGCTAAACAGGCAATATTAGGATATGAAATGCTAAAAATGGAAGGCTATAAAAATAAATTAATAAGCTTGAGAATTATAAAACCATTAGATGTTGAAGGATTAAAGAGAGAATTATCTGGGGTTAAAGGTATTTTAACAGTGGAAAATCATACAATTAATGGTGGGATAGGATCTGCAATAGCAGAAATAATAGCTGAAAATAATATGAAAATAAAATTGAAAAGAATAGCTGTATTGGATACATTTACTGAATCAGGAAAAACATCAGAAGTAAAAGAAAAATATGGAATATCAGAAAATAATATTAAAGAAACAATAATAAATTTTAATTAATAAATCTTCTCTAAAATAGGAAAACCCTCACTTGCATAATGTTTGTGGGGGTTGTTTTCTTATAAGAATATTAATTAATTTTTATTTTATCATATAAAATTATTCCCTAAAATAGGGGAATTATTATAAATTGAAAAAAAATATTTGCATGCTATAATTTATTGAAATAAAGGAGATTTGTTATGTTAAATAATAGAGAAATAAATATATTAAGGGAAATGATTAATAAAGAAAAAAAATCAATTACTGAATTTTCTAAACATTATAATGTATCTGAAAGAACAATAAGGTACAATATAAAAAATATAAACAATGCACTTTATTTATTTAAAATAAGAAATTTAAAAATTGTGAATAAATTGGTGATATTTGAACCTACAGAATTTGAAAAAAAGGAATTAGAAATATTTATAAACTCACAATTGAAAAATAATTTTTCAAAAGAAGATAGATTTGGATTTTGTTTATTTAATATACTATTTAATCAAAAAAATTTTAATATTAGTCAAATTTCCAAATTTTTAAACGTGTCAAGAATGACAATTAAAAATGATTTAAATGAATTACTTGAAAAGAAAATAATTATTAAAAAAAAATCAGAATATATATTAGATAAAATTAATAACACAAATAAAAAATATGAAATATTAAATTCTGTATTTTGGAATAATAATTTCAAGGAATATATTTCTAACATTATTGGAAAAGAACGTATAAAAAATATTTATAAATTTTCAGAAGAAATAAATAAAATAATTACCTTAAATTTAGATGATCATAATTATAACAATATGATTATTTATTTAATTATAATAATTTATTATTCAGATAACATTAACAGAAAAAAATTAAATTTAATTAATGTGAAAGAATCGGAAGTAATAAAAGAAATTTATTTGAAAATATTTAAAGACATAAAAAAATTTGATATAGTAATAGATTTTATTTTAGGAATTTCATTAAATTATAGTATTGATAATTGGATAAATGAATCATTATTAATAAAAAAATTAATTTTAAATATAAGTAGTGAAATTAATAAAAATTTAAC
>NZ_LOQI01000087.1 GCF_001517915.1 Oceanivirga salmonicida
AGATTTTCATTTGAACAAAGAAATATTATAGGGACATATAAATTTTTAGGTTATTCCAATAAAATTGTGATTAAGAAATTTCTTTTATATGCTTTAATACCAGCTATAATTGGAATAATATTTGGTAGTGTTATTGGTGTATTATTATTACCTAAATTATTAATACCTAGTTTTTTCACAAATACTATTGATATATTTACTAAGTTTAATTTATACATAGATTATAAAATAATATTGATAAATGCGTTCGTTTTAATAGCTGTAATAATATTGACAGTTATTTTAATATTAAGAAAATTATTAAACAAAAAAGTTATAACTTTGCTTAATTCTAATGATGAAAAGATTAGTGTTGTGAAATTTAAAAGTATAATTTTAAGAAATTTAATCAAATATAAATTAAGATTATTTATGACATTATTTGGAATTAGTTTATGTACTTCGTTAATATATTTGGGAATTGCAATAAGATACTCTATAAAAGACATAGTTGATATACAATATAGTAAAATACAAAAAGTAGATGCAACTGTATATTTAAAACCAAATGTTAGTAATGAAGAAATAGAAAAATATATAAATAAAATTAGTAATGATGCAGAAGTATTGAAACAGAATTCAAGTATAGTAAAAATAGAAAAAAATAATAGGGAATATAATATAGAAAAAATAGAAATAATTGATAATAATTATAAAGATTTTTATACTTTTGAATTAGAAGAAAATGAAACAATAATTTCAAACAAAACAGCTAAAATATTGGAAATATCTGAAAATGATAATATAGGTTATTTAGATAGATATAATCAAAACGAAAATATAAAAATTGATAAAATATTTGAAAATTATATTTCGCAATATATATATACTAAAAATAAAGATAGTATTGTAAATTCTTTAGCTATAAAATTTAAAAATGAAAAAATTGATTTAAATGATGATATAGTATATACAGTATCTTATACAGCAGATAATAAAGAAATATTCAATAATCAAATAAAAAGTTTAAATGCAGTTGTTGTCTTTATGATAGTTTTAGGAGCAAGTCTTGCAATAACAGTTACATATAATTTAGGAAATATTAATATTATTGAAAGAAGAAGAGAAATAGCGACATTAGAAGTTATTGGTTATACAAATAGAGAATTAAATCGCTATATATTTAGAGAGATATTAATTTTGGCTATATTATCAATAACAGTTGGAATATTTTTAGGAAGATATTTGCATATAATAGTTGCAGATCAATTTAAAACTTCTGTAATAGAGTTAGTTTTATACTTTAATTATAATGTTATACTTTATAGTGCATTATTACCATTTATGTTTGTAATATTGGTGTTAGTAGTATTGACTAAGCAAATAAGAGATATAAATATGATAGAATCATTGAAAATTAGTGAATAAATAAGAAAGTAATAATATGAATGAAAAAAGTCAAAGATTAGAAATATTGATAAAACAAGAAGGAATAGATAAACTTAGAAATGCTAAATGTATAATATTTGGTTTAGGTGGTGTGGGTTCGTTTGCAGCTGAGGCATTGGCGAGATCATTTGTTGGCAATATATGCATAGTAGATTATGATACAATATCAATTAGTAATATAAACAGACAATTACATGCTAATATTAAAACAATAGGATTAAATAAGACAGATGAGATTGCTAATAGAATATTATCAATTAACCCTGAGTGTAATTTGAAAATTGAAACTAAAAAATTAACACCTGAAAATATTGATGAATTTAATCTTAAAGAATATGATTATGTTCTTGATGCTATTGATGATATTTCATCAAAGATAGAACTTATTAAGTATTGTAGTAGAAATAAGATTAAAATAATTTCAAGTATGGGTATGGGAAATAAAATTAAACCTGAAAAAATAAAAATTGATAAATTGAAAAACACTAAATCATGTGCTTTGGCAAGAAAACTTAGGCGAGAATTGAAAGATTTTAAATCTGCATTAGAAATTCCAGTTGTGTATTCTGATGAAGTTGCAATAAAGCATGAATATGATTTTCCTGGAAGTACTGCATTTAATCCACCTGTATCAGGAATGTTTATGTCATCATATGTAGTTAGAAAAATTTTAAATATAAAATAAGTAAAAATATTAGGTAATTTTACCTAATATTTTATTATATTAAATTATTTAATCTTTTATTTTAAATAAATTTTTAAGTAAAACTTTAAAAGATTTTACTAAAATAAAACTCTTTACTTTTTTTAATATCTAGATAAAATAATATAAAAGAAATAAATATGAAAGGAATATTATGATGAAAAAAATTAAATTATTTGGATTAATGTTAATGAGTATATTTGTTATTTCTTGTGGGGATAGAAATGCAAATGAAGCTAAGACAAGTGAAAATGAACAAATAACTTTAAAAATTGCTACATGGAATGTTGCAGCTAAAGCATTAGGAGATGTTGCTAAAATATATGAAAAAGAACACCCTAATATAAAAATTGAAATTTTAGAAGTTGATGGTGATTATACAAAATTAATAACTCAATTATCAGCTGGTCAAGGAGTACCTGATATATTTAGTCTACAAATTAGAGATGTGCAAAGTTTTATAGAAAAATTTGATGGTCAGTTAGCAGATATAACATCTAAATTTGAAAGTGATGGATTAAAAGATAAATTTCTTCCAGCGGCTATAAAGATGGTAAGTCGTGATAACAAAATATTTGCATTTCCATGGGATATTGGACCTGTTGCACTATATTATAGAGCGGATATGTTTGAAAAAGCAGGGGTAACTGAAAAAGATTTTGAAACTTATGATGGTTATATTGATGCAGGGAAAAAATTACAAAAAATATTTCCTGATGTATATATGACAGATCGTCTTCAATTATTCCCTATATTATTTAATCAATTAGGTGGTTCATATGTTAAAAATGGTAAAATAAATATAAATTCACCTGAAGCTAAAAAGGCATATGAACTAATGAGAAAAATGCAAAAAGAAAAAATACTATTAAATCAATCAGATTGGGGTGGAAGAATAGTTGCTATGAATAATAGTAAAATTGCTTCTGTTATATTTCCAATATGGTATGCTGGAACATTTACTACTCAATTATCAGATCAAAAAGGAAAATGGAAGATAACAGAAATACCTGCATTTGAAAAAGATGGAAATAGAAGAGCAAATTTAGGAGGTTCATCTTTAGCGTTATCAGCACAATCAAAATATCAAGATGAAGCCTATGATTTTGTTAAGTTTGCTTTAACAACAACTAAAGGTGAAGATGTTATGATATCATATGGATTATTCCCAGCATACACACCATACTATCAAGAAGCTAATTTTAAAGCAGATAATCCATATTTTGGAATGGATATAAATGGTTATTTCGCTAAATTAACAGAGGGAATTCCTAATATGGAATATGGTTCTATAATGTTAGATGCATCAAAACCATTATATGACTTGTCATCGGAAATAATGAATAGTGATAAAAGTATAGATGAATCATTGAAAAATACAGCTGAGACTATTCATAGACTAACAAAATTACCAATTAATTAAATATAATAAATATAAAAAAATGGGAGGGAATAGACTCTCCCGTTTATTTGAAAGGCGGTAAAATGAAAAAAAAATTTATCCCATATATATTTATAACACCTTTTTTCACCTTATTTATATTATTTTTAGTATATCCAATATTGGAATCATTTTATTTGTCATTTCATGAAGTGAAAGGGCTTAAAAACATATTTGTAGGTTTAGAAAATTATAAATTAGTATTAACAGATAAAATTTTTTGGCAATCAATCCTAAATGTGTTTATAATATTAGCTTTACAAGTTCCAATTATGATATTATTAGCAACAATATTTGCAACAATGTTAAATTCAGAAACATTAAAATTTAAGGGATTATTTAGATTATTTATTTTTTTACCTGTTTTAATAGATTTAGTAACTTATTCTATAGTTTTTTCTGTGTTTTTTAATGAACATTTTGGAATAATAAATCATTTATTAAGTTTAATTCATATACCACCAATATATTGGATATCAAATTATTTAGCAGCTAAAATATTAATAGTTATTGCAATAACTTGGAGATGGACAGGCTATAATACTATTATTATTTTATCTGGATTACAATCAATTGATAAAAGTTTATATGAATTTGCAGATATTGAAGGAGCTGGTAAAATTACTAGATTATTTAAAATAACATTGCCATTATTAAAACCTATTATGTTGTTTTGTGCAATTATGAGTACAATTGGAACAATACAATTATTTACAGAACCGATGATTTTAACAAATGGTGGACCTAGTAATAGTACATTAACCCCAATAATGTATTTATATTCATATGGGTTTAAAAATTTTAAATTTGGTTATGCATCAGCAATTGCTTATGTAATAACAACTATAGTTTTTGTTATGAGTATTATACAGATAAAATTAACAAAGGGTGGTGAATAATTTGAAATTTAAAACAAAAGATAATATATTGCAATATGTAATTTTAATAATAGCAAGTTTCATAGCATTATATCCATTTTATTGGTTATTAGTGGGTGTAACATTAACGAATAGCGAAATTTTTGGATTACCACCCAAATTAACATTCGGGTCAAATTTCTTTATAAATTACAATAATTTAGTAAATAAAGAACCAATTTGGCAAACTTTTAAAAATTCTTTATTTATTTCAGGAACTTATACAATTTTAACTGTATATATTTCAGGATTAACAGGTTATGCATTTGCAAAATTTAATTTTAAGGGGAAAAATATTTTATTTGGTTTAATTTTAATGAGCATGATGTTACCACTTCAAGTAACTTTAATACCTTTGTTTAAAATTTCTATAAAATTAGGATGGGTAAATAGTGCAAAAGCAATAATAATACCAGCATTAGCCAATATTTTTGGAGTATTTTTTATGAAACAAAATATGATGAGTGTACCTGATGAAATTATAGAATCTGGCAGAGTAGATGGAGCTAATGAAATTAGAATTTTTCATCAATTAGTATTGCCCATACAATTACCTGCTATTGCTGCACTAGGAATTTTAAGTTTTATAAATCAATGGGGTAATTTTTTATGGCCATTAATAATATTAAATAATAAAGATTATACTACATTACCAGTATTAATATCTACCATAGTTGAAGCTAAACCTGCTGATTATGGACAAGTGTTCGTTGCTATTTTAATTAGTATAACACCAGTTATAATTGTTTTTTTATCATTGCAAAAATATTTTATATCAGGGATATATGGTGGTTCTGTAAAAGGATAAAGATATTTAAAATAAAAGTATTGAAAGGATAAAAATGAAAGATTATGAAAATATAAATATTTTAGGGAAAAATGTTTTAAAACCTCGTTCATATTTTTTTGCAAAAGATATGAATAAAAAT
>NZ_LOQI01000088.1 GCF_001517915.1 Oceanivirga salmonicida
ATCTGATATGGATTTATAATTAAAGTACTTAATAAGGCTATGTAAAAAGATTTTTTGCTATTAACTTTTTCATTTAGAATTTTTGATAAACTAAGTATAATTATTAATATATATATGCCCTTGTAATTGATGGTATAAACCCTATTATAAATCCATATCAGATATTAAATATTTCATATATTTTAACATATTTAGTAACTTACACTATCATTTGCACCAAACAGTATAATATAATAATAAAAAATATAATAATAGAACTTGTATGTCTGCCACTAATTTTTTATGTGTTTGGAAGTGTAAATTTAGCAATGTTTTTAATAAATTTAATATTTATACCGATATTTACTGTTTTTATTTATTTAAGTCTTTTAACAATAATATTTAGAATAGAAATTTTAAAAATTTTAACTAGTGAATATTTAGATTTAATAAGAATACTAATGAAAAATTTATCAAATATAGAAATATTTACATTAAAATATACTAAATTTAATTTTTCTCTAATTATAATTATTTATCTCCTTATTTTTTCTTTATTTTTAGTATCTAAAAGAGATGATGAGAAAGTTTACATAAAATTTTTAACAATTGCCCAAAAAAAATGCACTCTTTTTTTGACTAATTTAAAAAACAAGTTAAAATAGTAGTAATAAAAACTTTGGAGGGAAGATATGAGAGTATACGACATTAAAAGCATTAGAAATATTGCCATATTGGGTGATACAGGAGCAGGTAAAAGTAATTTTCTAGAATCACTAGAATATACAGTAGGTTTGACAAATAAGATATCAAATCCTAGTGATGAATTTAAAATGACAAATTCAGTAACTTTGAATGCTATTGAATATCAAAATATGAAATATAATTTTTTAGATGTTCCAGGTTATGGAGATTTTTCTGGGGAATTAGAATCAGGACTTGCAGCTGCGGCAGCTGCAGTAATAATTGTTGATTCTACAACAGATTTATCAGTTGGAACTAGAATTAGTATGGAAATTGCAGATTCTAGAAAATTACCAAGGGTAATATTTATCAATAAAATAGATAGTGATAAAGCAAATTATGAAAAAGTTTTAATGCAATTAAAAGATTGTTTTGGTAAAAGAATAGCACCTTTCCATTTACCATGGGGAAAAGCTGAAACTTTTAAAGGTCATATTAATGTAGTTGATTTATATGCAAGAGAATATAATGGTAAAGAATGTGTAAATGCTAAAATGCCAGATGGTATTGACGTTAGTGAAATTAGAAATATGTTATTTGAAGCAGTTGCAGAAACATCAGAAGAACTTATGGAAAAATATTTTTCAGGCGAAGAGTTTACAACAGAAGAATTACATCATGGTTTGAGAAAAGGTGTATTAGATGGTAGTTTAGTTCCAGTAATTTGTGGTTCAAGTTTAAAAAATATAGGTTTACATACTACATTTGATATAATAAGAGAATATATGCCATCTCCAAAAGATAATGTAAAAATACATAGTGAAGTTAAAGATTTTACAGCACAAGTATTCAAAACAGTTATTGATCCATTTTTAGGTAAATTATCATATTGTAAAGTAGTATCAGGCGAAATAAAACCTGAAACAGAAGTATATAATATAAATAGAAATGAAAAAGAAAGAATTGGTAAAATTTATACTTGGGAGCATGAAACATTAATAGAATTACAAAAAGCAGTTGTAGGAGATATAGTTGTATTTTCTAAATTAGAATATACTAAAAATTCAGATACTTTAAGTTTAAATCCAAAAACTAGTGAAATTCCAACTATTAATTTCCCTAAAGAACAAATGATGGTTGCTATTGAAGCAGTAAATAGGGGTGATGAAGAAAAAATTTCTAATGCACTTCATAAATTAAAAGATGAAGATTCTTCATTCTATTGGAGAAGAGATACTGAAACTGGACAAACTGTATTAGGTGTACAAGGTGAAATTCATGCACAAACTATGATAAGAAAATTAGAAAAAAAATACGGTGTTAAAGTTGTAACAACTGAATTAAAAGTTCCATATAAAGAAACAATAAAAGCAACTTCTGACGTTCAAGGAAAACATAAAAAACAATCAGGTGGACATGGGCAATATGGAGATGTTAAAATAAAATTCAGTCATTCAGATGAACATTTTGTATTTGAAGAAAAAATAGTTGGAGGAGTAGTTCCTAAATCATATATACCTGCTGTTGAAAAAGGTTTAATTGAGGCAATGAAAGAAGGAGTATTAGCGGGTTACCCTGTTACAGGAATAAATGCACTTTTATATGATGGTTCATATCACGATGTTGATTCATCTGAAATGGCGTTTAAAATAGCAGCTGGAATTGCATTCAAAAAAGGTATGAAAGAAGCAAAACCTGTGTTATTAGAACCAATAATGGAATTACAAATAATAGTTCCAGAAGAATATGTTGGAGATATAATGGGAGACATAAGTAAAAAGCGTGGTAAGGTATTAGGTATGGAAATACAAAATAAAAATCAACTAATAACTGCACATGCTCCTATGGCTGAAACATTTAAATATATAAACGATTTAAAATCTATGACACAAGGTAGAGGTAAGTTTGAAATGAAATTAATTTCATATGAAGAAGTACCAGAAGAAATAGCAGTTAAAATAATAGAAAATGCAAATAAAGAATAAAATATTATAGGCTAAAAAAATAAATCGTTAATGAAAATGCAGTAAAAATTATATTTTGCACCTTAAAATCTTAAAATGGATTTTAATATAATAAAAGGGAATTATTTCTAAAAATAGAGTAATTCCCTTATAATTTTCATCATATTTTTGTGATTTTTTTGTACTTTTAATCTTTATTACACTTTTTCATAAATTAATCTAATTTTCTCATTTTTGTGTATATTTTAAAGATTAATATAATTTATTTATGAATATTTTACAAACACTTAAAAAAAATTTATATTTTTACTAATTAGAATGAGTAACCTAAATTTAAACCTACTAATGGTGCAAATTGGTGTTTAAGTTCAGAATTTTTATTATATATATATTTTCCACCAATTTCTAAATTAGTTGTTAATCTTTTATAATCAAAACCTAATAGACCAGTTATTGGAACTATTAACGCTGAAGTTTGAGATTTTTTAATTTCAAATTTTTTCTTTTCAACTGTATAATTAAATCTATCACTATCTTTAATATATGTCTTATTTAATTTAGCAACATCTATTTTTTCATCTCTTTCTACACCACTAAAGAAAGTTCCTTCATAACCTATACCAACTTTAATACCTGTTCTTAAATTGGTATTTTTATTTACACTATATTGAATTTGCGAAGTTATATAAGGTGTAATTGCTACTTTAAAAAGATTTTCTTTTGCTTTATTTTTATATTTTTTTATGTTTTCATCATTTTCAATAGCTTCATCTAGAGAAATTTTAGTTTTTTCTAAATCTTTTTTTGCATTTTCAAGAGTAGAATTAGCTAAAATTAAATTATTTCTTGATTCATTATCTTGTGGATTATTACTGATTCTTTTTTTAAAGTCATTTATAAGATTTTCAATTCTGCTTATTCTATCTTTGTTTTTCTCAACTTCAATTAATTTATTTAAAGTTGGCTCAGTATATAATTCACGTAAATCATTAGTAACACCATATCCAAATTTAGCATCTAAACCACCAGAAATAATTAGTGATATATTATCATTTATATTATATACTGGTTTTATATATTCTAACTCCAATCCTCCCAATATTATATTGGAATTATTATTTTTTAAAATTTGATTATTATATTCAGCATTAGCCTTAATATTAAAATTTGAAAATGACATGGTTGCGATTAAGGCGCTTGTAATTAATAGTGCTCTTTTCATAATTATACTTCCTTTCTTATTTTATACCATGATTATAATATGTGTTGCCTAATTTTAAAATAGAATATTCTTATATATTTTTAAGATTTAAATATAATTTTTTTTTTATAATTCTTAAATTATGATTTTTTGTGACATTATTAAAGAAAATTTTTTCATAATCTGAATCAAATTTAAAGTCTACTTTATAATTTAAAATTGTTATTAATATCATCTTTTTTTTGACTTTAAATTCTAACTTGAGTATAATTAAAGTATATAAAAAAATAAAGGAGTAGATATGGAATTATTAAATATTAAAAACATACATGCAAGAGTAGAAGATAAAGAAATTCTAAAAGGAATTGATTTAAAAATAAATAAAGGTGAAATTCATGTAATTATGGGACCTAATGGTGCAGGTAAATCTACATTAGCATCAGTATTAGTAGGGCATCCTAATTATGAAGTAACAGATGGTGATATTATACTTGATGGTGAAAATATAAATGAGTTAAGTGTTGATAAAAGAGCAAGAGCGGGAATATTTTTATCATTTCAATACCCAGAAGAAATACCTGGACTTACATTAGAGGATTTTTTAAGATCAGCTAAAGAGGCAGTTACAGGAGAGAAACAATATTTTACAAGATTTCATAAATATTTGGTTCAGACTATGAAAAAACTAAATATTGATCCATCATATTGTGAAAGACATTTAAATGTAGGATATTCAGGTGGAGAAAAGAAAAAAAATGAAATATTACAAATGGCTGTATTAGAACCTAAGATAGCCATATTAGATGAAACTGACTCAGGATTAGATAGAGATGCTACTAAAACTGTATTTGAAGGGATTAGATCTTTAAAAAATAGTGAGTCATCTATGTTAATAATAACACACTATAATAAAGTATTAGAATACTTACAACCTGATGTAGTTCATATTTTAGTTGACGGTAAAATTAAAAAAACTGGTGGTAAAGAATTAATAGAATTTATAGAAAAAAATGGTTTTGAAACATTCAAAAAATAAGGAGTTAATGTGGAAGAAGAAAGAAGAAGAACCTATGTTGCTGACATCGAAAGAGGAGTCTATGATATAAAAGACGAAGTAGATGCAGGCTATACAACAGGTAAGGGATTAAATGAAAAAATAATAAAAAAAATATCAGATAAAAAAGAAGAACCAGAATGGATGTTAGAAATTAGATTAAAGGCTTTAAAAGAATTTAATTCTATGCCTATGCCAGATTGGAGTGCAGATTTAAGTGATTTAGATATGGAAGAAATAATAAATTATTTAGAACCAAATGCTAAACATATGGCAGACACTTGGGATGATGTCCCATCATATATTAAAAATACTTTTGATAGATTAGGTATACCAGAAGCGGAGAAAAGATCTTTGGGTGGTGTAGGTGCACAATATGATTCAAAAGTTGTT
>NZ_LOQI01000089.1 GCF_001517915.1 Oceanivirga salmonicida
CTTCCTTTAAATTTTTATTTCCTTCTACTGTATCTTTTATTAATTCACTTCTAGAATCTTCATATTTATTATTTATTACTGCCCCATTTTTATCAACTGAAAAATCTTTAAATTTAGAGTGTGATACTCCTTTTTTAGTTGGTGTTGCTATATTTACTATTTTAGTACCATTTTTTTCTTTTAAATAGGCATCTGTATCTTTGTCTACTACTATATCTGCATGTAAAATTGTAACCAAAAAAAAGAACATTAATATTGGCAATAATTTCACTTTTTTCAACATGTCTTAAAACCTCCCATTTTTTATTTTTATATTTTAACGGTATATTTTTATCATATTTTTTTGAAAAATACAAGCACTTTTACAATATTTTTCTTTATTAGTTATATAATAAACATTTATTTATATATATTTCTTGTTCATTTTCTTCTGTAATTACCGTATTCCCACAATAATCAATAGAAATAAGTTTTGCTACATTTAAAAGATATTCTTCTATAAAATACTCTGCATCTATAATATTTTCTGGCATACCCTCAAAATCTGGCCAATTGGCTTTACCAGAATAAAGAGATAACCATTCTGCTCTAAATGCATTAGCATCTTCTATTGCTCTTATTAATTTCATTACATTATTTTCACTAAAATCATTCCATATTATTGGATTATTATCTATTCTATCTTTTTCATCATAATATACTTGAAATTCTTTTAGTAATTTTTTATATGGTAGTGGAAATTTAATATTATATAATAATTCTACTTTTTCTATTTCCTCATCAGTTAAGCCATCTAATAACTTAATATTTTTTTTTATTAATTCTTCTTTTAATGTCATGGTTAGTCTCCTTTAAATTTATAAAAACTATTCTTCTAAATAACTACTATAAATTGAAAATACTATTTTTACCTTATTAGAATCATAATATGGTTTTAATTCTTCATTCAATTTTATGTATAATTCTTTTTTTCTATATGCCTCTCTATACTCACTTTTTTTATCAATATTAATTATAAAAACAGGCATAAACATATTTTCATTAACTAATTTACTCCAATCTATATCTTCAAATTTTATTGGTGTTTTGAAACTTTTAAATAATTTTTCTTTAAAATCTTTTTCTTTTTGAGCATGTTCCCCATAATGTAAAAAACCATTTTTTTCTTCTATTTCCACACCATTATCTACTAATACTAATTCTTTATCATCAAATATATATGCTAATGAATTATAATATATTATGTCATATTCCTTACTATATTTATCTAATATATCTTTTATATTTTTTTCTTGTTCTCCAAAATAGTTTCTTGATTTAAATTTTTCTAAATAGGGTTCAAAGCTGCATTCTTTCATAAAATAATTATATGTCTCTGTATTTTTAAAATCTATTTTTTCAACAAAAAAAGTCTCATATTCACCTATATAGTTTCCATTTTTGTCTTTACATATTATTTTTTCGCTATCTTTTTCAAGAAAAGCACCTAGTTTAGATTCAAAATCAATATTTTCAGGGTTTAATATTATTCCTCTATATTTTTTCAAACTTCTTATTATTTGGGCTTTTCTACCAATTTTTTCAAATAAATTTATCTTTTCTCCAAATAATATTGATATATTCATGATGAATATTAAAATAGTCATATTTAAAATTATTTTCCATATTTTTTTCAACATTATTTTCTCCTATTTTATCTTTTATTTTATATATTTATACCTTGTTTTTTCAAAAATGTAAATCCTTTCAAATATTTTTGATATAAAAAAGTCGTTGCAATAAGTAGTTTAAACTACCTATATACAACAACTCATCAATTAAAATGCCTTATTAAATTCTATACCTGCTCTATATAAATTATCTTTAATAGTTCTAGAATATCCTGCATTTAAGCTAATATTTGAAGTAGGGCTTATATCATAACCAATTTTAGCATCTATACTTCCACCAAAGTCATAAATTGTTTTGTCTAGTAATTTTGCATATGTTAAAGTGTTATAAGCTGTTAATTGTCCGTTTATATTAAAGTTTTTTATTTTATACCCTACATTTACTCCTGCTTCTACTTTATGGTTATATGCCATCTTAAATATAGTATTTTCAGATTTATATGCTCCGATTTCTACATTTAAATTAATAAGTGGATTAACTGAAACTCCATTATTATTATATGCATTAAATTTAAAATTATTATCTAAACGAGCTGCAATAAAATGAGTTTTAATATTATCATCAGTATTTAATGCATAAACTAATCCTACACTTGGTATATATGAACCTATTTTTGTGTCTAATTTATAATATGTTCCACCTAATATATTTACATCTGATTTTGTTACACCAATGTTTCCTAATAGTCCTAAATTATTATATATTATACCTTTAGCATTTAAATTATTAAAAAATTTATTTTTCTTATGTACCAATGTATAAGCTATACTAAATCTATCATTCAAATCATGACCATTAGTTAATTCAATAGAACTTAAAGTATTATCACTAATTAATTTAATTTCTTTATCTATACTTAGATGCAATTTTTTAAATATATTAACTTGCTCATCTATTGCATTTTGAGTATATCTTTTACCTCTTAATGCTAATGCAAGAGTTTTCCAACTATCTTTTATTTGTTCGTCCTTTTCTTTTAATTTTTTTGTACTATCAAGTTCATGTTTAGCATGATCTATTTTTATATTCATTAGACTTCTTTCTAATGTTGGATCATATAATTCATTTATTGCCTTTGCTTTAATTTCACCTTCTGTTTCCCAACCTAAAATTTCTTTATTTATATTAAATAAATTGTCTGATTTTTTCATTCTCTCAACAATTTCTTTTATTTGCTCATCAGATAAATTATCATAGTATTTTATTCTATCAAGATTATGTTTTGCAGTATCTATTGATTGTTCTTTAGTCCAACCATTCATTTCTTGGATTATTGTTTTTGTCCATATAAAATTAGAACGAACTAATGTTGAATAATCTGGCTCATTAAAGGTTCTTGAATCTCTATCTATTGCATATATAAACATTCCTGCTAAATTATTCTTTTTTACATATTCTGCAACTTTATATAGATTTGAACGTTCATATATTCCATTATGAAAATCAATAAATCTACTTCCAAATCCTGCTTTTTCTTCAGGGAATGTTAATCCTGGCATAAAATTACTTTTATCAAATATTCCATTAAATCTTTCTAATGGAGTATTAGATGGTGTTCTACCATATTGTTGATAAGCAATTAAATCAAAATAGCCTTTTACACCTTCAACGGCATATCTTTCTGAATTATTTGTATCATAAATCAACATAGTTTTATCTTTATTTTCGGATTTAGGCCCTAAATATTTTGATAAAGCTTTTATCATTTTATTTCCTATGTCTATTTTATCATCAGATAAAGTATCATATTCATTCTTAGGCACTTTACCAGGACGGTATCTCATTTCCATATCAATATCTATACCATCAATTCCTAATGCTTTTACATTTTCTTCATATAACTTTTTAGCCCATTGTTCTATTTCATTATCTGTTGGTGGATCATCTTCATTTAGACGATCAATTTTAGGAACAGCAATTAATCTTTTATAATTAATTCCACGGACAACTTTTATACCTCTTTTTCTAAGTTCTGGCATATATTCTTCTTTTAATTTTCTAAAATATTCTTTAAGTTTAGGAATATTTTCCTTATCTCCTTCCCAGTAAGGATCGTGTCCAAATACATTAACTATTGTAACTCCTTCTGGTATATCATTCATACTAATCCAATTTTCTCCTTTTACCTTTGGATTATCATGCTTAACAGCCACATCTCTCCAAATTCTATAATATGCTAGAAATTCTCTTTTTTGTGGCTCTTGTGCCTTAATTTGTGGAAGTTGAACATTTTTTGGTAATGTATTTTCTGAAAAAGATATAGAACTAGCTACACAAAATAATGCCATTAAAATTTTTTTACTCATCATCTTAAATTGCTCCTCTCTATTTAAAAATATTTTATGTATATATAATTGCTTTATTTTTATAACATATTTTACCCGTATTTAACATTTTTTCAATTACAATATTTTCAGTATCAATACGGAAATAATATTCTGTAGTATTTTAATTACAATTCTAATAAAAAAGGGCTGCAATTTTACAATAACCCTTATTTTCATTCTATTATTAATTAAAATAGTCTTAAATTTACGCTAAATAAAAACTTTTTAAGTTGTCTATGTGTTAAATATATTATCTTTTTCAATTTTTGTTTCTTTTTTATTTTAATTCCCACCATTCTTTTTTACTAAAAATAATATATGAATTAGCATAATACTCTTTTAAATCTTTTTGTATTTCTTTATATATTTCTCTATCTACTTCGTTTCCATCTAAACTTTTAACTTCAACTAAAATCGCTGAATGTATTATTGGTTTCACCATTTCTTCCCAATTTATATCTTCTATTTTTATTTTACCTTTAGTATTCTCATTTAATAAATTTACCAGTAAGTTTATAACATCATTAGTTTCATAATAAACATCATTTTTAAAATCTATTATTACTCCTTGTCTTGTCATTTTTTGATTTTTAAATATATAAATATACTTTATAATATAAAATATTTCATATTTATCATTGTATTTAGATAATATTTTTTCTATTTTACTATCTTTCTCTTTTTTATTTTCCATCAAATCTTTATTTTTTAAATATGGATAATAACTAAAATCATTTAAAAACATATCATAAACATATTCATTATTAAAATTTGGCAATTCTCCAACAATACGATATTCATTTCTTTTATTTGTATAAGGATCTTTCATACTTATATCTACAAAATTAACCCCAAACCCTCTACTTGATTTAACATTTATCTTTGAAGGATCTATTATAAGTCCTCTATTCTTTTCAAGGTTACTTATTAATTCAATAGTTTCTTCATTTATTTTTTCCTCTTTTATTTTTTTAGGCGAAAATATAATGAATCCTACTATAACAATAATTAATAAAATTATTAATCCCATAAGTGTTAAATCTCTTTTCATTTTTATAACCAATTCCATCTTTCTTTTTCGCTAATTACAATATATGAATCAGAATAATATTCTTTTAAATCTTTTTGTATTTTTTTATATATTTTTTTATCTACTTCACTTCCATCTAAACTTTTAACTTCAATAAAAATTGCTGGATAAGTTATTGGTTTCACCATTTCTTCCCAATTTATATCTTCTAACCTTATCTTATCACCCTTAATA
>NZ_LOQI01000090.1 GCF_001517915.1 Oceanivirga salmonicida
TATTTAGCAAATACTATATTTATCTATATACTGTAAATACCATAGATATGGCTTATAACTACTTCTCATATACCTTTAACCTATATGATGGTATTTCTAGTTGCAATATATTAATTGCTAAATATAAGTCTAGATATGAACTTGGTTTAGAAATTTCAATGTATATATTAGAACTATAATATTTTTCAATATACGGATTATAATCTGGTATAATTAAACAAGCTAATGTCTCATTTGATTTAAAAATCTTTACTACATTTATTCCATATAAAGTTAAATATCTACTGATATTTCCTAATGATATTACATTAATCAATGCATATGGTACATTACAAGCATAATTTGGGACTAATCTTTTATCAAAAGGACATACTTTAAAAATTGGAAAAGAATATAGGTCAGATTTTTTTGAATATATTTCAATTGAATTTGAATAATTTATAACGTCTTCTACTAAATCGCTATTAACTAAATATGTAGATTCTTCATTAATATCAATAACATACCTATATGCCAAATCACCTAACCTTGTTAAATACTGTTTAGCAATACAACAACTTTCTATTACATTCCAATATATACGAGTCTCAAATGAAAAATTATTATCTAAATCATAATTAATACTATATTCCATTCCATCTATTAAACTAATATCATCGATATATTCAATAATTTTTACTCTATACATTTTATTAATATCTCTTAAATCTATTCCCTGCCATTTAAAATTTGAAAGTATGAAAGAGTGATACAAAGATTTAATTAATTCTATATATCGTGTATCAGGTTCTAATATATATTTAAATCTATATTTTTCATCTGAAAATTCAAAATAACCCACATACATATCAGATATTTTATCGATGTCATATACATATACACTAGATAAATATTCTGAATAAATTGTTATCTCTTCATCACATATCATTTGAGATAAAAAATAGTCGAAATTTGAGCATTTAGGCAATGCACAGGTATAAATTGTAGGGCTTTGCCTTAAAATGCCCTTAAACGCGCTTCTAAGGTCAGATATGCCGTTTTCTAATCTAGTTAATATCTCCTTTTCAAATATTTTAGTATGTTCTAAAAAAGTTTTTCTATCTAGCATAATTCTCCTTTCACAAATAATATACAAAGAAATTAAAAAAGTTAAAATATGAAAATTTAAAAAAACTAAACAAAAAATTACAAGAAAAAAAATAAAAAAAAATTGCACTAATATTTTCAAGTGCAAAAAAAATTTTATATTATTTCGTTAAAAAAAATTAAAATTAAATTTATACAAAAAAAGTATAGATTTTTCTCTATACTCTTTAATAATCTATTTAACTTCTTTTATACTCACTTCATAATTACAAAATACCATAGTATATATCTGTAAACCATCTAACTGCTCTTCTTTAAAATAGTCTTTGTATTTCCTAGTTTCTACTTGTTCTTTTGCTTCTTTATGTTTATTCTCTATTTCATTTGGTGTTTTTGCGAGTTTTAGTTCTATTAATTTTGATTTTCTTAATACATCTTTGGGTAGTAATACTATATCTACTTCCCCTATACCTGCTTTTTGTTCTACTTTGGCTATATAGTAACCTGATAAGTTAAATAAAGTTGCCACAAAGGTTCTATAGGCTTTCTCATATGTCTTAATATCTTTTGCATATACTTGCTTTAGTATATCATGAAATACCTGTTGCATTAATTCTATATCAAATCTATCTACTGCTTCTTTAAGTGCAAGATATTTTTCATTTTTTGCTCTTGATAATATTGAACCTACCATATTTTGAATTGCTTTTTTAATTCCTAAATTAGGAACTCTTACTGATATTCTACAATCTGAAATTTGTACTGCTGTTAAATAACCTGCATATAGTAAAAAAGTATAAAAAGCTTCTGCATCACTTAAATTCTTATTCGTAAATTCTTTTTTTAGTGTTACTGCTATTGTTTCTCCACTAACTAATTTAAATAATTCTTTTGATAAATTACTTGTATCAAAGTAATTTGATAATATATTTTCCATTATACTATTTGAACCTGTTGCAACCCAGTATGATTTAAGTACTGCATTTCTATTTACAGTTAAAATATCTAAGGCTCTTGATACTGAATTTGGATTATATATATCTCTATTTCCTATTCTATAACCATCATAATATTCTTTTATTCTTTCACGCTCACTCATTAAATCTAGTTTTTCTAGCCAATAATCTACTTCTTCTTGTGTGAAACCGAATAAATCAGCAAATTTATCTTCTTGATTATCTAATACATTACTTATTACTCTATTATTTAATGCTGAAAATATTGAATTAGCTGTTAATTCTGTTATTCCTACCAATACTGCAAAATGTAAATCGGGATTACCTTTTAAAGCTGTACCAAATAAAGTTCTAAAAAAAGATATTACTTCTGGCAATTCATCTTTATCAAGCATATCTATTACAAAACTATCATATTCATCTATTAATAATATTGGTTTAACACCTTCTACTTCATGTATAGCCCTTGTTAATAATTGAAGTGATTTATCTAATTCTAATGCTTTTTCCCTTTTTTCTAATATATTTAATATTTTACTTTTAACTGCAAAAGAAATATCTTTATCTTTTAACTCATAAAAGTATTCTAATAAAAGGTCTTGTATTGCATATTTTACGTCATTTAGATTTTTTGCTTCTCCATTTTTAAAATCAAGGTGTATTACTGATCTAGTTCCTAAATATTTCATTTTTTTTGTCTTGGCTATCTTTTTATCACCAAAAAATTCCAATGCCTTTTCTTTTTTATTTTTATTAAAGAAAAAGTTTATTGTATCTAAACCAAGTGTTTTACCAAATCTACGTGGTCTACATATTAATACAGTTTCGTTTATAGGATTACCATTATTATTTATTAGTTTATCTATAAGCATTGTTTTATCTACATAAAAAGTATCTTTTTCTATTTTTTCTGCACTAAAACTCGTCTTAAACTCTACCATAATATCACCCTTTCTTTTATATATTATATTCTCTATTCACATATATTTCAAGTCTCAAAAAAATATAATAAAAAGAAAAGAGAGATTTCTCTCTCTAATCATCTATTAATTTATTAGAATTTATATTCTGCTCCTAATGTAGCTTTCATTTCAGTTTCACTATATCCGAAATCAGTTACAGTTTTTGTAGCTTTAAATTTAACTGGTGTTTCAACACTTGTTTTTAAAGTTAATTTTTCAATTGGTTTATATTCAACTGATAATTTTGGTATAACTTCAAATACTATACCAGTTAATGATGGTTTTTTGTTAACAGGATCATTTGAAGCTTTAACTCCATTAAATTCAGATTTAGCTTCTAAACGTGGAGTTATAGTTAACATATCATTAACAACACCTTTATATTCTCCATAAAGTCCAAATTTAAATTTACCTTCCATTTCTGCTGCTGCCTTAGCATTATCATATTTTCCACCTAATAATGCATGTCCACCAACTGTAAAATTCTTGTATGTATATTTAGCTTTTGTATCTAATCCATAACCTACTAATAATTTATCATTTACTGATGCAATTGGGAATACAATTTTAGTTTCTTTTGATTGTAATTCTACAAATGGATTCCCTGTTAATTCAAATCCATCTTTTTTCCAAGTAGCAACTATATCAAATTTATTAGAAATATCACTTTTTGCAAATCCTTCGCTTGTATCACCAAATTTTTTCCAATCTTCTAATACTTTATAATCTTTTATTTCCTTATCATATTTATTATCACCTGTATGTATCATCATATCAAATTTATTATTAAATTTAATACTAGTTTCATCATTTATCATTCCACCTGCACCTAATTCAACATGCGCTTTAACATTAGGTTCAAATTTTTTAGCTTTTACTTGGTAATCATGTTCTACCTCAACCTTAGCAATTATATCTTGCGCAACTTTTGTTTTACCTTTAATTTCAACTTTATGAGTAGAATCAAATTCTGGATTAAATGCTGCTGTTGTTGCTATTTGCATTTTAGCTTCTGTTTTTGTATTAAATATATATTCCATATCATCTTTTTTATATTCGACATTTGCTTCTCCAGTAGTTTTTATTTTTTTATCTGCTGGTGCTGTTTTGGTTAAATCAGCAAATCCTAATTGTCCTTTTACATATGTTGATAAACCTTCAACCTTAGTAGGTATTTCATATTTAGCGTATACGTTTATATCTTTAACTTCTAAGTTTTTTGCTTCAAATACATTTTTATTTGTAGCATCATCAAATTTTACTGATAGTCCTCTTTCAAATTTTAAATCTCCCCCTAAATGAAATCCAGAACCTGCTATATTAACATCTCCACTTGTTTTTAGCATATGACCTGAATGATTTAACATTTCAGAAAATGCAACATCTTTATAATGTTTCATTTTGTGTTCAGTCTCAATTTTAAACTCCCCTGTTGTTGCCGCTGCAACTGATGCTATTGAAGCAACAAGCGCTGACAATAATAAAATTTTTTTCATAATTATCTCTCCTTTTTTCATAATTCTAATTCTTTTTAGAATTTCTTAGTATGATTTTAACACTAAAATGGCTAAAATGCAATACTTATGAAGAATTTTCTAAAAATATTACTTCATTTACCCTTATTTTATTTAGTTTTTAATTTTAATGTTTTTATTGAAGTAATTATTTTATTAAATCTCCCTAACTTATATTAATATACCATATTTACGACAATTTTTCAAGTTTTTTTAATAATAGTATAATTCTTTTTTCATTTTTTTGTGAACTTTTACAAAAAGTTTTTCTTTAATAACTCATTTAATTTTCTAGAATAATTCATAATTTATAGCTATTTTTCGTGGTATAAATACATTATAAATATAATTAAAGAAAATGATAATTTATGTCTAAAAAACTTAAATAGTTAAAAAATTATATTCACGAATTATTTCTTTAATAATATTTTAAAAATTAGTTATTCTACTGCTAAAATATCTATCAAAAAATATATTCCATTATTAAATCGTCTTAAATTATACATAACAAAAAACGACTCCTAATTTGAACTTTTATTTCAAGCCATTTTAGGGGTCATTT
>NZ_LOQI01000091.1 GCF_001517915.1 Oceanivirga salmonicida
TCTATAAGTTGTTTTGAATCTTCAATATTTATTATATTTGCATTCATTTTTTCAAAATCTTTTAAATAAGGGTTCTTATTTTTATACTCACAAAAATAATCTACAATTATACTTTTATTATCATCATTAAATTTCGCTAAAAAACTTATCAATTCTTTCATTGATTTAATTTTTTCTGCTCTTTTTAATATTATTAATTCATTAGTTGAAAATAGAGATTGATTAGTAATGCTTTCTATAAATTGCTCATATTCTTCTTTTATATATGCATCATATACCTTAATATCAGTAAACTCTTTCATTATTTCTTCTATCTTAACTGCTCTAGAATTAAGACCTGTAACATAGTATATCATTTATATAATCCTATAGTTTGTCTTACTATTTCCATTTTTCTACTTGCTATTTCATTTGCCTTTGTTGCACCTTGTTTTAATATTTCATTTACATAATCCATATTATTTAATAATTTTTCTCTTTTTTCTCTTGCATCTTTAAAATATTCTAGCATAGTACCAAGTAATTCTTTTTTAGCATGACCATAACCATAGCCACCTTCTATAAATTTTTGTTTCATTATTTGAACATTTTCTTTACTAGCAAATAATTCGTAGATTTTAACTATGTTATTATTTGGGTCTTTTGGTTCTTCTAAGGCTTTACTATCTGTTACTATACTCATAATTTGTTTTTTCAAATCTTTTTCTGGTAAAAACATATTTATTACATTTCCATAAGATTTACTCATTTTTTCCCCATCTGTTCCTTGTACTACTGAAACACTTTCTAATATTAAATCTTCTGGTAACTTAAATACTTCTTTTCCATATTGTTCATTAAATTTAGTAGCAATATCACGAGTAAATTCTACATGTTGCTTTTGATCTTTACCAACTGGCACTATATCAGTATCGTATAATAAGATATCGGCCGCCATTAAAACAGGGTAAGTAAATAGACCAGTATTAGCCTTAATACCTTTATTTACCTTATCTTTAAATGCATGCCCACGCTCTAATAATGCAATAGGAGTTACATTTGATAAAATCCACATAAGTTCTGTATGGTATACTACGTCTGATTGTAAAAATATAGTAGATTTTTTAGGGTCTAAACCTAATGCTAAATAATCTAATATTACATTTTTAGTATTTTCTCTTAATAATTCTGAATTTTTATTTGATGTTAGTGAATGGTAATCTGCTAAAAAATATAGCCCTTCATACTTATCTTGCATATCAACAAATTGTTTTAATGCTCCAAAATAGTTTCCTATATGTAACATACCACTTGGCTGTATTCCTGATAAACTTCTCATAATCTCTCCTTAATCTTATTATATTTTTCTTTCATTTTCTGGTGTGAAATATTTATATTCATTATTTCTAATTTCATCTAAACTATATTCCCTTGTTATTTCTCCATTTTCAAATACTGTTTGTAATATAGTGTTGGGGCTATATGTACCCTCTTTTAAATTAGAAATGTTTATAGTTTTTATTACTCCGTTTTTATCTTTTATTAAATCTAATCTACCTTTTTTACTTATTTTGCCCCTATCAGTTATAGGGTTTTTAAATACGTCTATATATTTATCATGAACTTTTATAGAACTGCATTTCATAGCAAATCTATGAGTATCTCTATTTATACTTGAATGACGATTACCTTGTAATAAGGCCCCACCACAACCCATGGTAATATTTTCTGTTGAATAACCTGACTCTGTTACTATTTTTAGTATGTCCCATATACTATCTTCATATACATTGTCTCCTTGTATTATTCTAACCTTATTAAGAACCTTATAACCTTTACTATTTACTTCGCATCCAAATGCTTGTTCTAATTTTTCAAGAGCAAATAATATATTAATAACTGCATCTCCACTGTCTGGTCTTATAACTACTAAACCATCTCTTTTTTCTATTTTATCTTTTAATTTTTTACAAATAATATTTTCTACAGCATCAAAATAGTTATATGAATCACATACTATTGCAACTACTCCTTTATCAAAAGTATCTATAATATTTTCCATTGCATCTTTTTCATTTTCTTTACCCCAAGAAGTGATTGTACTATGTTCTGCTGCTGGTATACTAAAACCTGCACATTTTTCATTGTAGTATCTTCTACCATATACTAATGATTTTACATTATCAGTTCCTAAAAAATTAGTTAAATGTGCTAATCCACCAATACCTGCTGTTTCTTCACTAGAAGCACCCCTATACCCGAAATCATGTAACTTAAATGGCAATTCTTTTTCAATATTATCAGAAGTTTTGTCTAAAAAATGTCTTATTATTCTTTTTGCTTTATACGAATATGTAGCAACTGTTATTGGATACCATATTTTTAATAATAATGGTTCTAACCATGAAACTATCCAAGGAGTTTTTTCACAAGTAGATTCAATAGTTACTAAAACATTATGATTAGGTACTAAAACACCTTCAGTAACTGCCCTTATTCTTATTGGAAGTTTTCCATCTAACTCATTTACGATATAGTCAAAGCCTTTTCTATCAAAAGGAACTCCGTGCATATTAAAAATTTTATCTGCTTCATCTACCATTTCTTTTGTTATTCTAGTTGATAAATATTTTTTCAAATAATATTGGAGTCCAAAGAACTTAGTATAACCATACTGTCCCCCCCTACTTTCAATATAACTATGCATATACACCATATCTTTTGGGTATTGCTTTGGATGTGATACCTTATATGAATCACAAGCCAGTATTAAGTTTTCCATTATTAACTCCTTTTTTATTTCGTTTCGACATTATTTTTATCTCTTCTTTTTTTTTAGAATATATATACTATCATAAAGTATTGTATACATTGATTTTCTTTTAAAAATTTTTAATAAAATATATGTGAATAATGCTGCTAAACTTATAGAAAATATATTTTGATAATTTCCTGTAATTTCCATAACTAAAACTATTGCTGTAAATGGTGCTTTAATTATTGCAGTAAAATATGCAACCATCGATATAACTATAAAATGCATTATATATGCTGAATCTAAATTAAATATTTTATAAATTCCTATTCCATATATTTTACCTATTAATGCTCCTATTAATAAACTTGGTATAAATAATCCACCAGGTACATTAGTAGAATGTGATATGGCTGTAAATATAAATTTAAATATAAACAATATAATTATAGTTTTAACTCCTATATCTTTTATTATAAGTTTTTCTATTAAATCACGACCACTACCTGTAACACTAGTCAAAAATATTACTAATATATATGAAAAAATTACTACTATTATTAATTTAATATATGAATTTATCTTTATTTTATTATATATTTTTTGTGTTATTAATAATAAACTATCAAATATATTGGCAATTATAACTACTATTACACTTAGTATTAATATTAATAATATTTCTAAAAACATATATTTTAAATCTTTAAGTGCTGGATTTATATAATGTAAATTTGGTATTATATCTTTTTTTCCTAAAAATATTCTAACAATTAAACTAGAGGATATACTTCCAACTATTGTACATAATAATAACGTTATTGAAAAAGAATTATTTAATTCTTCTAGGGTAAATACAATACCAGAAATAGGCGCATTAAATGCTGCTGTAAGTCCTGCAGAAGAGCCTGCACTTATTAATTTCTTTTCTTCTAATTCACTATTTTTTGTAATCTTTTTTAAACTTTCCCCAACACTACTTCCTAAATATATAGATGGTCCAACCATACCTAATGACAAACCTATAAATCTACCTAATACTCCACCTATAAATTTATATATTATTTCAAAAAAACTAGTAAATATTATTTTCTTTTTTATAAGTGCCATTACTTGAACTATACCTGTTCCCCTTATTAAAGGGTATTTTATCATCATTTTTTGAGTAAGAATTGCAGATATAAAAAATAAGACTAATACTAATGGTTTACTTTGTTCCATAATAATTTGTCTTAAATCAACTATTTTATCAAGTGATATTCTATATAAGACAACTATAAAGCCAGTTATTATTCCTATAATAGCCGAATACCATATCAGTTTTAGTCTTCCATTAAATTCATTTTTCAATGAAAATACTTTATTTTTCATTATTTTCCTACCTTAATATTATGGTGGAAGTGACGAGAATCGAACTCGTGTCCACAATAAGGGTCCATATAACTTTCTACAAGCTTAGATAATTTATCTTTTTAATTTATTGGATGCTAAATTACCAAAGGTCCATAAACTAGATTATTAATGTCCTACAAGCTATAATCATTACTTATAGTAAGCTATTTATTTGACGTTAGTAGCTACTAAATAGCATCATAGTACTAACGAAAGCTGCTACGCAGCTAAAGAATAATTTTTGTTTCCGTTTATTTTTAAAAGATTTATAGTTTCTCAACTGCTTGCTTATCATACGCTTCTTACCATGTCGAAACCTTTACACTCCCATATATGAATTATACCAATTTTTAGCAATAAATTCAACAAAAAAGAGCCTTAACAAATAATATGTTTTTTGTTTCAACTCTTTAACTGTATATTTTTAATACATATCTAATTAAATTACTTAACTTCTCTTATACTAACTTCATAATTACAACATATCATAGTATATATTTGTAAACCTTCTAACTGTTCATCTGTGAAATAATCTTTGTATTTCTTTGCTTCTATTTGTTCTTTTGCTTCTTTATGTTTATTTTCTATATCTTTTGGTGTATCTACACATTTTAATTCTATTAATTTTGCTTGCCTTGTCATATATGCTGGTAATAATATTATATCTGCTTCTCCTATACCTGCTTTTTGTTCTACTTTGGCTATATAATAACCAGATAAATTAAATAGGGTTGCTATTAATGTTCTATATGCTCTCTCATATGTCTTAATATCTTTTGCATATACTTGTTT
>NZ_LOQI01000092.1 GCF_001517915.1 Oceanivirga salmonicida
TTCTAGGTTCGGTATGTTTCTAGGTGTTTCCCTATAGCTATGTCCACCAAGCTTTTCTTAACTTTTTTGTCCTTAGGACAATTAGAAATAAATAGTAGTAGTAAAAAATTACAAGCATTTTAGTAAAGCAATCGACATATTAGTACTAGTCAGCTGAATGTATCTCTACACTTACACCTCTAGCCTATCTACCTTCTGGTCTCGAAGGGGTCTTTATGAATACTTATCTTAAAGGGGGCTTCTCACTTAGATGCTTTCAGCGATTATCCCTTCCAAACGTGACTACTCAGCCATGCCACTGGCGTGACAACTGATACATCAGAGGTTTGTCCATCCCGGTCCTCTCGTACTAAGGACAGATCTTTTCAATATTCTTCGCCTGCAGTGGATAGGGACCGAACTGTCTCACGACGTTCTGAACCCAGCTCGCGTGCCTCTTTAATGGGCGAACAGCCCAACCCTTGGGACCTTCTCCAGCCCCAGGATGAGACGAGCCGACATCGAGGTGCCAAACACTTCCGTCGATATGGACTCTTGGGAAGTATCAGCCTGTTATCCCCGGGGTAGCTTTTATCCGTTGAGCGATGGCCTTTCCATTCAGTACCACCGGATCACTAAGTCCTACTTTCGTACCTGCTCGACCCGTCAGTCTCGCAGTCAAGCTCCCTTGTGCCTTTACACTCTCTGGTTGATTTCCATCCAACCTGAGGGAACCTTTGAACACCTCCGTTACTCTTTTGGAGGTGACCGCCCCAGTCAAACTGCCCATCTAGCACTGTCTCAATTTCTTGATTAGAATTTCAACAATATATGGTTGGTATTCCAACATTGACTCCTTATGCACTTGCGTTCATAACTCACAGTCTCCCAACTATCCTATACACATATTGACAAAACCCAATGCCAAACTACAGTAAAGCTCCACGGGGTCTTTCCGTCCTACTGCAGGTAAGCGGTATCTTCACCGCTATTACAACTTCACCAGGTCTCCAGCCAAGACAGCTCCCAAATCATTGCACCATTCGTGCAGGTCAGAACTTACCTGACAAGGAATTTCGCTACCTTAGGACCGTTATAGTTACGGCCGCCGTTCACTGGGGCTTCAATTCGAATCTCTCAATCCTCCTCTTAACCTTCCAGCACTGGGCAGGTGTCAGCCCATATACGTCGCCTTCCGGCTTAGCATAGACCTGTGTTTTTGGTAAACAGTTGCTTGGGACTCTTCACTGCGGCCTATTTTAGCTTAGGGTTTTTCTCCCTTCACCTAATAGGCACCCCTTCTCCCGAAGTTACGGGGCTATTTTGCAGAGTTCCTTAGCTAGAGTTATCCTGTCGGCCTTAGGTTTCTCACCTTGTCCACCTGTGTCGGTTTACGGTACGGGCACTTTATCTCCTCGGTAGAAGTTTTTCTCGGCAGTTTAGGATTTGTAACTTATGCCCTAAGGCACTTACCCATCAGTTATCACATTTAATTCTACGGTTTTTCCTATAAAATCATGCTTCTTCCTTAGAATGGCTATTCCGTCAGCCATCTTACATACCTTCCTGCGTCACTCCATTCCTTCAAACGTTAATAAAGTGGTATAGGAATATTAACCTATTTTCCATTCGCATTCGCATCTTTGCTTATACTTAGGTCCCGACTCCCCCAGGGTTGACAAACATTGCCCTGGAATCCTTGGACTTCCGGCCAGTATGATTCTCACATACTTTCTCGCTACTCATTCCTGCATTCTCACTTCTGATACCTCCAGATCGTCTTCCAACTCTCCTTCAACAGCTTACAGAACGCTCTCCTACCAACATATCTTATTGATATATTACAAAGCTTCGGTTTATGTCTTAGCCCCGTTAAATCTTCGGCGCAGATGCTCTCGACCAGTGAGCTGTTACGCACTCTTTCAAGGTATGGCTGCTTCTAAGCCAACCTCCTGGTTGTTTCTGAACATCCACCTCCTTTCCCACTTAGACATAATTAGGGACCTTAGCTATTGTTCTGGGCTTTTTCCCTCTCGTCCATGGACCTTGTCATCCATAGACTCACTCCTAATCATTAATATATGGTATTCGTAGTTTGCTTGACTTCACTAAGCTATACGCCCGCTAGGTCATACAGTGCTCTACCCCCACATATCTTAAATTAAGGCTGCACCTAAATGCATTTCGGAGAGAACGAGCTATCTCCTAGTTCGATTGGCTTTTCACCCCTAGACCTACCTCATCTCCTGGCATTTCAACGACAGTGAGTTCAGTCCTCCACTGGGTCTTACCCCAGCTTCAACTTGGACAGGCCTAGATCACTAGGTTTCGCGTCTACAACATGCGACTATCGCCCTTTTAAGACTCGGTTTCCCTTCGGCTCCGCTTCCTTAACCTCGCCACATATCATAACTCGCAGGATGATTAACCAAAATCCACGCAGTCACCCCGAAGGGCTCCTACCGCTTGTAAGCGTACGGTTTCAAATTCTATTTCACTCCCTTACTCAGGGTTCTTTTCACCTTTCCCTCACGGTACTCTTCTCTATCGGTTAGTAAAAGTATTTAGCCTTATGTGATATGGTCCACACTGATTCACACCAAATTCCTCGTGTTTGATGCTACTTGGGGTATATGTATATACTCCTTATCTAATTACGCATACAGGACTATCACCTTCTTTGGTCTAACTTTCCAGTTATGTTTTGCTTCTTTGATAATTCGTATTGTCTTATGGCATTGACCAATACATCCCCGCTACACCATAATAGCAACGCTGCCCGCTTTAACACTACTATGGTTTAGGCTCTTTCCCGTTCGCTCGCCGCTACTTAGAAAATCGTTTTTACTTTCTTTTCCTCCTGTTACTTAGATGTTTCAGTTCACAGGCTTACCTCTTTCGCGTATATTCTTCTAATATACAGGTTGTCCCATTCGGATATCTAGGAATCTATGGCTATGTGCGCCTCCTCCTAGCTTTTCGCAGCTTATCACGTCCTTCTTCGGCTTTTACTACCTAGGCATCCTCCGTACGCCCTTAATAGCTTTATCTTCTTTTTTTCTTACAGTTTTCTCTTAACTTGTTTTTTAGTTGTAATTTTTTACCTACTATTCATTTCTCATTGTCCTANNAACAAGACTTAAAGCTTGTCATATTCTCCTTAGAAAGGAGGTGATCCATCCGCACCTTCCGGTACGGATACCTTGTTACGACTTCACCCCAATCACTATTCACACCTTAGGTACTTCCCTCTCTTTCGAGTTAGGCCAGTAACTTCAGGTGCAAACAACTCTCGTGGTGTGACGGGCGGTGTGTACAAGGCCCGAGAACGTATTCACCGTGACATTGCTGATTCACGATTACTAGTGATTCCAACTTCATGGAGTCGAGTTGCAGACTCCAATCCGAACTAAGAGTAGCTTTCTAGATTTGCTTAGTGTCGCCACCTAGCTTCTCTTTGTACTACCCATTGTAGCACGTGTGTAGCCCAGATCATAAGGGGCATGATGACTTGACGTCATCCCCACCTTCCTCCTGCTCTTCGCAGGCAGTTTCATTAGAGTCCCCAACTTAATGATGGTAACTAATGATAGGGGTTTCGCTCGTTGCGGGACTTAACCCAACATCTCACAACACGAGCTGTCGACAGCCATGCACCACCTGTCTCACGGTTCCCGAAGGCACTACTTAATCTCTTAAATATTCCGTGGATGTCAAGATCTGGTAAGGTTCCTCGCGTAGCGTCGAATTAAACCACATGCTCCACCACTTGTGCGGGCCCCCGTCAATTCCTTTGAGTTTCATTCTTGCGAACGTACTCCCCAGGCGGATCACTTATCGCTTTTGCTTCGGCACAGAGGCTTCGAACCCCCACACCCAGTGATCATCGTTTACAGCTAGGACTACCAGGGTATCTAATCCTGTTTGCTCCCCTAGCTTTCGCACTTCAGCGTCAGTTGCTGTCCAGTGAGTTATCTTCATCATCGGCATTCCTACACATATCTACGAATTTCACCTCTACTCGTGTAGTTCCACCCACCTTTCCAGCACTCTAGTATTACAGTTTTGTAGGCAAGACTATGGTTGAGCCACAGCTTTTCACCTTCAACTTGTTATACCGCCTAGATGCCCTTTAAGCCCAATAATTCCGGATAACGCTTGCGACATACGTATTACCGCGGCTGCTGGCACGTATTTAGCCGTCGCTTCTTCTGTTGGTACCGTCATTTCTTTCTTCCCAACTAAAAGCACTTTACAATCCTAAAACCGTCTTCGTGCACACAGAATTGCTGGATCAGAGTTTCCTCCATTGTCCAATATTCCCCACTGCTGCCTCCCGTAGGAGTAAGGGCCGTATCTCAGTCCCCTTGTGGCCGTCCACCCTCTCAGGCCGGCTACCTATCATCGCCTTGGTAAGCCTTTACCTTACCAACTAGCTAATAGGACGCAAAGCTCTCCTCTAGCACATATAGTGTTTCATTTGTAATAGATGCCTATTACTAACTTATCTAGTTTTATCAGAAATTTCTCCCTGTTATTCCAGTCTAGAGGGTAAGTTCTTTACGCGTTACTCACCCGTCCGCCATGACTTGTATAATAGCAAGCTATTATACTCATCATCGACTTGCATGTGTTAAGCATTCTGTCAGCGTTTATCCTGAGCCAGGATCAAACTCTTCATTCAATCTTGTTTCAATTTATTTTTTTTCCTTGTTTTGTTTCACCATTTTGTCTTTTGCTTCTTAACATCTTGTTTGCTTTTTTTATCTCTCATTGTCCTTCAACCTTACTCGGTTGACAAGGTATATACTAACAAATTTTTTAGACTTTGTCAATTACTTTTTTACTTTTTTTTAAAAATTTTTAAAATTTTTTTTTACTATATTGAGACAATATCACAAAACCGTTATTTTTATTATGTTG
>NZ_LOQI01000093.1 GCF_001517915.1 Oceanivirga salmonicida
TTTTTTTATTTTTTTTTGGGTGTTGCATATCAAACTTAAAGTTACTTTTTTTTATTTTCACATTAAATTTTAAAAAATAAAGTTCTATATACAAAAGTCTTATTTTTTAGAAAAAAAAAAAAAGGAATTACTCCTGATTAAATCAGAAATAATTCTCAATTTTTAAATTTTATTTATCTGTAAATCTTAATTCAACTCTTCTATTCATATATCTTCCTTCAGGAGTATCATTGAAATCTACAATCTTAGTTTCTCCAAATGAACTTATATCTCTTATAACAATGCTTTCATCTAATCCTAATTCTTTTAGATATCTAACAACATTTATTGCTCTTTCTAATCCAAGTTTAGCATTATAATCATGCGAAGCAGAATTATCTGTATGTCCAATTACATCAATTAATTTATTCTTGTAGTATTTATTTAAAACAGCAACTATTTGTTTTAGTGATTCTTTTTCTTCATCACTTGCTTCTCTGCCATCTACTTCAAATCCTCTTATTACACATAATTTAGTTGTTGTTCCACATGAAATTGGTATTTTACCTTCAGTTTTAATTTCACCTTTTTCATTAACTTTTATCTTTAATTCATCCAATTCTTTCTCAATTTTTGCAAATTTTTCATTATTCGAAGGTAAAGAAGCCATTATTTGATTTAACAATATTGGATCTAAATCATTATTTTTTCTCTTTTCAGGTATTAAATTAACATTAACCCCTGCTGCTACACCAAATGTTTTCTTAGTATCTACACCAGCACTTAGCTTATAAATAAATCTTCTATTTGGTATTGTTCCACTTATTCCTAATGCAAATCCACCAGCTTTATTATAATATGCTCCACCAGCACCAATTGACACTAAGTGTCTATCACTTACTTGTGGTATATTTGCCATAGCCATTGAAGTAGCTATACCACCATTTGTTTGACCTATCTTATTATTAATTTGATCTTTATCATAATAATTATCTTTTAAGTGATCATGTACTTGTTTATCAGTTACAAGTCTAGGTTTATTAGCATCCGGTGTTTTAATACTAGCACCTTCACTTAATTTTTTAGCCCATTGTTTTACATTATCATCCTCTAGATTACTTGCATCTTTTTTAGCAAAGTCTTTAGCTAATTTAGTTTTATCTATTGCTAAATCAAATGTTTTCTTACCAGTAACTGCATCATTAGTTGGTTTTACTATTATAGACTTATCAATTGAAGTTACATCTATTAACTTACCTACAGTATTTTTAACATGTTTATGTACTGTATCCCCTGTTACTGTATTTTTATCTCCTTCTTCAACTTTTCCTGTTCCTATACTGTCAATCTTATCTTTTGTCTTTTTATCTAATCCTACAGTAAATGTTTTCTTACCTTTTGCATCTGGTCCTTCAGATATTACTTCTACACCTGAGTTTGGTTTATTTTTAACATCTATTAAAGTATGTACTGTATCTTTAACATAAGTATGTACTTTTTCACCTGTTACAGTTTTATCTTTATTTGGATCTGTATCTGATATTTCACCTTTACCAATAGAATCTATCTTATCTTTTATTGGTTTTGCCAATCCTACTTTACTTGTCTTAACATTTCCAACTATTGTATCTTTTACAACAATTTCATTGTCTGTTCCTTCAACTTTTATTGAATTTTTAGCTGCTTTTTCTAAAGCTTCTTTAACTTTATCTAATTGACCTTTATTTACTGCGTCTTTAGCATCAACACCATCTTTTACATTAGTAATTGTTGTTCCGTCTGCTCCACCTTTTAATGTAATCTTATCTTTATTAGGCCCATCATACTCAACAACATTTTTTAATTTATCATTGATTTTTGTTATATTATCTTTATTAGCATCAACTTTTTTATCAACTATACTTAATTGATCCTCAGTTGCAGCTCTACCAGATTCTGGATTACCGTCCCATGTTTTGTTTTCTAATCCTGTTATATGACCTTTTGTTCCATCAACTGTAATTTTATCTAACTTAATTTTATCTTTTAATTTAATTTCAAGTTCTCCGCCAGCTTTTGATTCAGTTACAACATTCTTGTCATCACCTTTTACCTTAAATGCTTCTGTTTTAAGATCTAATGATTGTTCTCCACCATTATTTCCTTGGAATTTAAGTTTCGAAGCTATTCCACCTGAAAGTTTTTTCACTTCACTATCAACATATTTTTTATTAGCTGCATCTTTATCATCAGTAGGAGCTGCTACATTTACAATTTTCTTGTCATTTGCATCTAGACCTTTATCTGTAATATATGTTTTGTCACCTAATTTTATTTTGTTTTCACCAATTACAACTTTTTTATTTCCTGTTCCTGCTTCTACTTCATCAAATTTTGGTTTTTTTGCTATTAATATTTCTAATTTTTTATTAGTTATTTTTGTTTTTACATTTTTAGATGATCCTTCATCTGCCAATGTTCCCTTTATTTCTAAAGTTTCTCCTAATTTTATTGCTGCTGGTGATCCTTCATTACCTGTAAATGTTAACCCTTTATCTTTAAGATAGTCAAATACTGTTTTACCTGTTACTGTATTATTTACTTTAGCACCAGAATCAGCGATTACTCCATCTCCAATTCCTAATGCAGTTTTCCACTTATTTTTTACTGAAGAATCAATATTACTTGCATCTTTTTTAGCAAATGTATTCGCTAACTTATCTTTATCTACTTCAACATTAAATGTTTTCTTACCTGTAGCATCTTCAACTTCTGATGATACTTTTATACTTTTATCTTTTGATTCTACTTCAATTAGTTTTTGAACATTATCTTTAACATATTTATGTACTGCTGCACCTGTTACAGTTTTAATTTTATTAGGATCAGTATCTGATATTTCACCTTTTCCAATTCCAATCGCTTTAATTTGTGCCACATTTACTGCATCTGTATCTTTAGTTCCTGCTGCTAAACCATTTATTTGTCTAGTAAGTGTCCCATCAGCTTTTCCTATAGATACTGCTGCATGTGTTGCTTTCCATGCACCAGTTGCATTTGTACTATCAGCATTTGTTAAAAAATCATGCCCTACTACACCTTTATCAACATCTGCTATTGATAAACTTCCTAATGCAACTGCTCCTTCTTTACTTGTATTTGTTCCAGTTCCTATTGCAAATGAATCTTTTGCATTTGTATTAGCTACTGTACCTATTGCATATGAATTATCTCCCCTTGCATTTGCAGTTTGACCTATTGCAAATGAGCTTTTATCATATGTTTTAGCCAATTGTCCTATCGCAAATGAAGATTGCCCTTTCGCAACTGCTTCTTTACCTATTGCATATGTAGCTATATCATGTGCTTCAGCTTTTAATCCTATTGCATATGAATTTTCTTGCATTGCTTTTGATTCAGTACCTATAGCATATGATCTTTCTCCAGTTGAAAGAGATTCTTTACCTATTGCATATGCTGATTCATTAGTAGCACTCGCTTTATAACCAGCAGCATATGAATTTTCACCATCTGAATTTGCTTCTAATCCTATTGCAACTGATCTTATTTTTTTAGCAGTTGCTTTATTTCCGATTGCTAAAGATCTTTCTGCTGATGCAATTGCTTCATTTCCTAATGCTGTAGCATAATTGGAATTGTCTTCAACTTTTGCTCCTATTCCTATTGCAGTTGAACCTTCTGATTTTGCTTCACCTAAAATTGCAACTGAACTTTGTCCTATTGCTTTTGCATTTCCTAACGCTACTGAAAAATCACCCGTTGATTTTGCTTCTGTTCCTATTGCAACTGATTGATTTGCATTTGCTTCTGATTGATTTCCGATTGCAACTGCATTTATAGATGCTTTTGCAGTTTTTGATTCTTGTCCTATTGCAACTGAATTTTGTCCATCTGCTGTTCCGTTTATTGCTGTTGTTTTAGTTCCTAGTGATTTACCAAGTATTGCTACTGTAAAATCTCCTTCTGATTTTGCATCTGTTCCGATTGCAACTGATTGATTTTTATATGCTCTTGCTCTATTTCCTATTGCAACTGCATTTATAGAAGTTTTAAAAGTATGTGATGCTTCTCCAATTGTAATTGAATTTTCACCTTCTGCCAATCCTTTTAATGCTGTTGTACGTTTTCCTGTTGAATGTGCATCATGACCTATAGCTAATGAATATTCTCCTTTAGCTTTTGTTTTTTTATCTGCTGCACTACCACCTATCGCTATTGCACCTTCTCCATTTGCATCTGCATTATGTCCAATTGTTAAAGCATGTGTACCTTTACTCTTTGCTGTTCTACCTATTGCAATTGCTTTATCTCCGTTTGCATTAGAATCTTTACCAATTGCAACTGAATCACTTTTATTATTATCATTTCCACCAGCAACTTTGTAACTGTATGAAAAAATACTTCCTAACATTAAAAACGTTATTAACGTAGTAATGTTAATACTTACTTTGTTTTTCAATGATTTTTTAAACCATCTCATTTTTTCGTTTATTCCCATTATCCCCTTCTCCTTTTTTTGTTTATATCATAGATATTTTAGCACCCCTCCCCCTAAAAAGTCAAATTTTTCACATTTTTTTGTTAGCATTTTCGGTAACAAAGGCTTATAAAACAATGTTTTAACATTGATAAAATTTTTTATAATTTGTTGAAAATTCTTTACTTATATTAATATAATATTGGCAAAATAAATAAAAATAGTCCTACATGCAAAACTTTTGATTATAAATTAACATTTTTTAATATTTTTATTTAAGATATACGAAATTTAACAGTACATAAAAAAAAAGGGGCTGTTGCAAA
>NZ_LOQI01000094.1 GCF_001517915.1 Oceanivirga salmonicida
ATATTATATGAATTTTTATATTTTCATTTAAAACCATGCATCTATAGGTTAAAAAATAATATTATGATTACTGAAGTAGATTATTTAGAATTTTTAGATGATGTTGATGATGAAAAATTATTAGAAATTGTAAAAAGAAATATTAAAGAAATTGAAAAGGTATATAATGTTAAATTTAATAAACAAGAATTAGTATTAATAACATTTCATTTTAAATCTTCTATAGAAAGAGAAATGTATAAATTTAAAAAAACAGTAATATTAGTTTGTGGATTAGGTTATGGAACATCAAGAATTTTAGCAAAAAAATTAACTAGAAATTTTCAAATTAATATAGTTGATATACTTCCAGCTTATAAGTTAAAAGAAAAAATTGAAAAGTTTGATAATATTGATTTTGTTATATCAACTATAGACTTAGAAATAAATTCTATAAAAATAACGCCTTTATTAAGTATAGAAGATCAAAAATTATTAATCAGTAAGGGAATAAAGAGAAAAATAAATAAAATTAACATAAATAATTTATTATTAGAAATAGAAAAAATATCTCCTTTAAAAAATAAAGAAAAAATTATTGAAAATATATTAGAAAAATATGGAGAAATTTTCTATGCTAAAAAAATAAAAGAATATTCAATATTTAATTATATGAATTCTAATAATGTAATATATATAAATGATGTTGATAATTGGGAAGATGCTATTTTTAATGTAGGTAAAATTCTCTTGAAAAATAAATCTATAACATATGAATATATAGACGAAATAATAAAAATAAGTAAAAAATATGGGCCATATATATTTTTAGGAAATAATCTAGCAATACCACATGGGACTTTAAAATATACTATAAAAAACGATGTATCATTTTTGATTTTAAAAAAAGAAGTAGAGTTTATTGAAAAGAAAGCAAGGCTCTTTATTTGTTTTTCATCAATAGATAGTCAATTTAATAAAGATATATTGAATTCAATATTAGAAATTATAAATCAGAAGGAATTAATTGATAGTATTATTGAAACTAATAATTATGAAGAATTAAAAAAAATTATAAAAAAGGAGTTTAATCATGAAATTATTAGATAAAGAAATAGAAATTTTAATAAAAGAAAGATGTAATAATTGGGAAGAAGCAATAGATAAAGTTTCATTACCGTTATTAAAAAAAAATAAAATAACTTCTCAATATATTAGTGTTATGAAAAAATTTAATATTGATTATAATGCATATTTTGTTATAGCTAAAGGGGTGGCATTAGTTCATGCAAGACCTGAAAATGGGGTTATAGAGCCAGGGATAAGTATAATGACATTAGAAAAACCAGTAAATTTTGGAAATGCTGAAAATGATCCAGTATCAATTGTTTTTTGTATAGCTTCAATTTCAAAATCAGATCATATAGATATTTTAAAATTTATTATGAAATTATTAGATGATGAAAATAAACTCCATTATATGTTAAATGTAAAGAATAAAAATGAAATGAAAAAAATCTTTAATTAAAAATGAAAAACTAAAATTTTATAAGGAGGAAAATATGAAAACTAAAATTTTATTTGTGTGTGGTGCTGGCTTAGGAAGTAGCTTTGCATGTCAAATGATAACAGAGGAGGTATTAAAAAAGAATAATTATGAAGATTATCAGTTAGATCATAGTGATATTTCTTCATGCATATCACTGAAACCTAATATAATAATAACAGCTGAAAATTTTAAAACACAATTTAAAAATTTTAATATACCAGAGGGTATTAAAATTATATATTTAAAAAATATAGTTTCTAAGGATGAAATAGAAGAAAAATTAAAAGATATATTGGGATTTTAAGATTAGGGAGGGATAAAAATGCAATTTATTAATTTTATTATTGAAAACATTTTAACTCAAGCTCCAATTACAATAGCACTAGTAGCATTATTAGGACTTATTCTACAAAAAAAATCAATTGGTCAAATTATTTCAGGAACTTTTAAAACAGTATTAGGATTTATGATTTTAGGAGCAGGTTCTGGAGTAATTGTAAATAGTTTAATTTATTTTGGGAAAATTTTTCAAAAGGGGTTTAATATTCAAGGAATTATACCTTCTATAGAATCAATTAATGGTCAAGCAATGAATCAACTAGGACTAGGAAGAGAAATAGCTTTGACATTTTTAGCTATATTTATCTTTAATATTATTATTGCAAGATTTACAAGATGGAAATATATATTTTTGACAGGTCAAGTTATCTTATGGATGGCAACAATGACAACTGTATTTGGAATTGCGGCTGGTTTGAGAGGTATAACATTGATCTTAGTTGGTGGATTTATTGGTGGAGTATTTGCAGTAGCAATGCCAGCGTTAATACAACCATTAACTAGAAAAATTATTGGAACTAATGATATAGCTTTAGGGCATTTTTGTACAATAGGTTATTTATTTGAAGCAGGAGTAGCATATGTATTTGGTGAAAAAGGTGAAAATAAAAAATCAATTGAAGATATAAAATTACCAAAGAATTTTGAATTTTTACAAGATACTTATTTATCTGTTATGGTAGTAATGGTTCCTTTATATGTTATAACTGCAGTATTTGCAGGACAAGAATTTGTATCAACTTTATCAGGAAATGTAAATTATGTTGTATTTTCATTTTTACAAGCAATACAATTTGTAGTTGGTGTTTATGTATTATTAGCGGGAGTAAGATTATTACTAGCAGAAATAGTTCCTGCATTTAAAGGAATAGCAATGAAATTAGTTCCTAATTCAATACCCGCATTAGATTGTCCTGTTTTATTTTCATATAGTCCTAATGCCGTTATATTAGGATTTATAACAACAACAATTGGAACATTAATTGCAATGTTTGTTTTACCAATATTTGGATTAGCTGTTATTTTACCAGGAATGTTGACTAATTTTTTTGCAGGTGGAACTGCAGGAATATATGGAAATTTAACAGGTGGAAGAAGAGGAGCTATTATTGGTGGTATTGCTCATGGATTTTTCATTCAATTATTACCAGCATTTTTAGTAACAATATTTAATAATATGGGATTTATAAGTGCAACTGCGACAGATGTTGACACAGTTGTAGTAGCATTATTTTATGCATGGGTATTAAGTCCATTATTAAGATGATAATTTTATGAGTAAATAAATAAGAAAAAAATGGAGAATTTATATAGTGAAATTATATAAAATGTAAAATATAGGAGAATTAAATGTATACTAATTTAAATAAAGTTTTAACTGAAGCTCAAAAATTTAAATATACAGTGGGAGCATTTAATATGCATTGTTTAGAAATGTTACCTTCTATGATATATGCAGCATATGAAATGGGGACACCAATAATAATACAAACAAGTGTAGGTACGGCTAAATATATAGGTTATAAAAATATAGTATCAATATGTAAGAATATGGGAGATGAATTAATGGTTGATGTTGTTTTACACCTAGATCATGCTAAAAATTTTTGTGATATAAAAGAAGCTATAGATGCAGGTTATACTTCAGTTATGTTTGATGGCTCTGCTTTATCATTTAAAGAAAATATAATAAGAACTAGAAGAGTTGTAGATTATGCTCATAAATTTAATGTTACTGTAGAAGGAGAAATTGGAACAATTGGGGGAACTGAAGAAGGTATAAGTGTTAAAGAAGAAGATAAAGTATATACTAATCCAAAAGATGTAATAAATTTTATTGAAAAAACTGATATAGATGCATTGGCTATAGCAATTGGTACTAATCATGGACAATATAGATCTAAAACCTCTTTGAATTTTGAATTATTGAAAGAAATTAATAGTATAACTGATATTCCATTAGTAATTCATGGTGGAACTGGTGTTAAAAATGAAGATATTCCAATGTTGATAAAATATGGAATTAGAAAATTTAACGTTGGAACGGAGTTAATAGTGGCTTGGACTTCAGTTGCTATAGAAAAGTTTAAAAATACAAAATTAAATGAATCTTTAAGACATAATGTAATCCCTTGTAATGAATCTGTTAAAAAGGTTATAAAAGATAAATTAAAATTATTTTGTGATATGAAATGAAAAAATTAATATTGGTGTGTGGTAGACCGGGAACAGGAAAAACATACATAGCAAAAAAAATTAGTGAAAGAGATTCTAAAATAAAGTTAATATCATACGATGATTTAAAAGAAAAAAATTATGATGAATATGGATTTGATAATATTGAAGAGAAAGAAAAACTAAATTTAATTACCTTAAAAGAATTTTTATTTATCGTTGAAAAGAATATGATATTAGGAAATGATATTATTTCAGAGTATCCATTTAGCTATAAACAAAAAAATATATTGGAAAAACTATCAAATATATATGGATATAAAAATTATACAGTTAGGTTAATAGCTGATGAAAATATACTGCTTAAAAGAATAGTTGAAAGAGATACTAAATATAATGGGCGTCATTTGGGACATATAGTTTCTAAATATCATAAGGGAATTACTAAAGTTGATAGAAAAAATGCAGATTATTTATTTAATAGAGAAAGGTTTACAAAAATTTGTAAAGAAAGGGATTATGACAATTTTAAATTAGGAGATTTATATGAAATAGATACAACGACTTTTGAAAATTTAGAAATGAATAAAATTTATAGTTTTCTGGAAATATAAAGTTTAAAACATTAAAGAGATATATTATGATATTTGTAATAAATGTAGTTATGAAAAAATAATTAAATTAATAAAAGTATATACTAAAAGTGTGGGGCTGTTGCAAATTAAAA
>NZ_LOQI01000095.1 GCF_001517915.1 Oceanivirga salmonicida
ATTAAAGATAAATTTGAAATTGATAAAATTTTAAGGGATAAATTAAAAGATATTAATGTTATTGATAATAAAGGTAATAAAATAAATGTAATTGATACTTTTACAAATAATGCTATAGTAATGTATGGTGCACCTTGGTGCCCTGATTGTGTTAAAGAAGTAAAAAATATTTTAAAAAATAAGAAAAATAAAGATTTTATATATTTAATTGACCCTAAAAAATATACCTATAAAGAATTTGTAAAATATTCTAAAAATAATAAACAAGATGTTAAAATGTATTATGTTGAAAATTTAATTATAAGAGAAAGATTTAATATAAACTGGATACCTTCTACATTTGAAATAAAAGATGGGTATATTACAAATACATTCAAAGAAATAAGATAATAAAAGAAAAAGCATAGATTTGAGATAACTCAAAATTCTATGCTTTTTTAATTTAATATTAGAATAAAAATGTAGCTCCTGCAAAACATATTATTGCTACAAATATAGAAAATACTCCAATAATTCTTGAAAACCATTTAGGTCCTAAAAAATTATACCATTGTTTTTGTCTATAACTTCCTGGATCAATTGCCCAAGCTTTGCCCATTAAAGAAGCAACACCAAAAATTAATGCTACTACTCCTACTAAATAATATGCAATTGATGGGTTTGCATAAAAATATTCTTGTATTTGCTCCATAAATATTCCCCTATAAATTAATCTAAATTATTCATCAAAATCTCTTTTAATTTTTCAATTTCTTCTTTGGTAAAAGTTAGACCTTTTGCCATTTTTTCATGTGTTGGATCCCAATCTCTAATATCTAATTTTGCTGGTTTTCCATTCCAACTTACCATATTAACTTCTCTTGTCCATCCTGCTTTTGTAGTAGATATTGTTCCCAAATTTTCTACTATTTCAAATTTAAAATCTGCCATTTGTACTCCTAAAATTGTTTAATTCTCTCTAATGTTCTTGTTTTCCCTATTATTGAAACTATTGTATATAAATCAGGTCCTTTAGATTTTCCAGTTAATGCTGCTCTAATAGGCATCATAACAACTCCTGGTCCTTCATTTAATTCTTCTTTAATTTCTTCTAATATTTCTTTAACTCTGTTTTCTGAAATTTCTTCATTTTCTTTTTCGATCTTAAATTTAAATAAAGTAATTGCTTCTTTTCCTTTTGGATTTTCTAATGCTTCATATAATCTATTAATAGATTTTCTTTCTTTTTTATTCATACCTTCTTCAATTTCAGGTAGTTTAAATTTATCTATGAAATAAATATCACTTAAACTTGCCAATTCTTTTAAAGTATGTGCTCCTTCTCTAATTATCTCAACTATATGCTCTAATTTTTCATTAGATATACTTGATAAGTCATATAGTTTTTCATAAAAAGGTCTTGCTAATTTTGTTAATTCAGATAAATCTTTTAATCTCATATGTTGATTATTAACCCAACCTAATTTGACTAAGTCAAATACAGGTCCACCTAATGAAATTCTATCAAAACTAAATTCTTTAACCATTTCTTCTAATGTAAAAATTTCTTTTTCATCTCCTAAACTCCATCCCATAAGTGCTAGAAAATTTAGCATTCCTTCTTTTAAATAACCTTCTTCTTTATAGTAATTTAAAGACACAGGATTTTTTCTTTTTGAAATTTTAGTTTTATCTGCATTTCTAAGTAAAGGCATATGAAACCATCTAGGTTCTTCCCAACCAAATGCTTTATATAGTTGTATATGTTTAGGTGTAGATGCTATCCATTCTTCGGCTCTTATTACGTCAGTAATACCCATTAAATGGTCATCAACTATATTTGCTAAGTGGTAAGTAGGAAATCCATCAGATTTAAGTAATACTTGATCGTCTATTTTACTATTTTCAAAGACTATATCTCCCCTTAACCCATCTTTCACTATTGTAACACCATCATAAGGCATTTTAAGTCTAATAATGTATGGAACATTTTTAGATTTCAAATCATTAATTTCATCACTAGTCAACTTACGGCAATACCCATCATAACCTGGTGCTTGATTCATAGCAGCTTGTCTTTCTCTTAATTTTGTAAGTCTTTCTTGTGTACAAAAACAACAATATGCTTCTCCTTTTTCAACTAATTCAAGTGCATATTTAGCATACATATTCATTCTTTCAGATTGTCTGTATGGTCCAAATTCTCCACCTACATCAGGTCCTTCATCGTAATATAAGCCTAACCATTTCATAGCATCAAATATTTGATTTTCAGAAGTTTCAGAATATCTTGTTCTATCTGTATCTTCTATTCTTAAAATAAATTCTCCATTATTATGTTTAGCATATGCATAGTTGAATAAACCAATATATGCTGTCCCTACATGTGGATCTCCTGTTGGAGATGGGGCAATTCTTACTTTAATCTTTCTTGACATTTTTTTCTCCTGTTACTTAGTTATACTTCTTATTTTTCAAATTTATATGCAAATCTAGGTATCCCTGAACTACGAGGTGCTATTGTTTCTATTGGGAATATAAATATAATTTTATCTTCATTTAAAACTATAACTGAATTTTTTAATTCAATTTTTGCTTCTTCAAAGAATATTCCTTCTTTGCTATTTTTTATATCATTCATTATTTTTTCAGTATACATTTTTTCCATATCTGCATTTAAAATTTCTTCCATTTTAACTACTTTATTATCTTTAGTTATTACTGAAGATATTTTACTTTCAGGATTTGCTGCTTTATCTTTTAATATTTCTTCTTGTATAAGTACTGTTTTGTACCCATCTGCACTCATATATGTTTCATATACTTTACTTTCAAATAATACATTTTCTTTAATGTTATCTAATGCATGTGTCTCAGCATTATCTACTGATTTTGCACTATTACATGATAATAATGTCATTGCTATTATTAAACTTCCTAATATTTTTTTCATTTTATTTCTCCTTTTAAATTATTTATTGTTATAAATTTATTTATTATACTCGTATACAAATCTAGGCATTCCTGAACTACGAGGTGCTATTGTTTCTAATGGGAATACAAATATAATTTTATCTTCATTTAAAACTATAACTGAATTTTTTAATTCAACTTTTGCTTCTTCAAAGAATACTCCTTCTTTACTATTTTTTATATCATTCATTATATTTTCAGTATACATTTTTTCCATATCAGGAGTTAAAATTTCCTCTGTCTTAACTACTTTATTATCTTTTGTTATAATTGAAGATATTTTATTTTCAGGATTTGCTGCTTTATCTTTTAATATTTCTTCTTGTACAAATATTGTTTTGTACCCATCTTTACTCATATATGTTTCATATACTTTACTCTCAAATAATACATTTTCCTTAACGTTGTTCAATGCATGTGCTTCTGTATTATCTACTGAAACTGAACCTGTACTATTATTTGCACCATTACACGATAATAATGTCATTGCTATTATTAAACTTCCTAATATTTTTTTCATTTTATTTCTCCTTTTAAACCATTTATCATTCTATTTTATTTATTGTATTCATATACAAATCTAGGTATACCTGTACTTCCAGGTGCTATTGTATATTTAGGGAACACAAATACTATATTATCCCCATCTAAAACTACAACTGCACTTTTTAAATCAACTTTTGCATCTTCCATGAAAAGTCCCTTTGTATCTGCTTTTATATCATTCATTATTTTTTCAGTATACATTTTTTCCATATCTGCATTTAAAATTTCTTCTACTTTAACTACTTTATTATCTTTAGTTATTACTGAAGATATTTTGCTTTCAGGATTTGCTGCTTTATCTTTTAATGTTTCTTCTTGTATAAATACTGTTTTGTATCCATCTTTACTTTCATAAATTGCATATACTTTACTTTCAAATAAAATATTTTCCTTAATATTGTTTAACGCATGTGCCTCAGTATTATCTACTGAAACTGAATTTGTGCTATTATTTGCACCATTACATGATAATATTGTTATAGCTATTGCTAAACTCCCTAATACTTTTTTCATTTTCTTTCTCCTTCTAAATCTCTTATTATTTTTTCTGCACATCTTATACCATCAACTGCTGCACTCATTATACCTCCAGCATAACCAGCACCTTCTCCACATGGTATAATACCACTTACACTAGAATACATGTTATCATCTCTTACTATTCTAATAGGTGATGAAGATCTGCTTTCAACTCCAGTTAAAATTGCTCCATTATCTGAAAAACCTTTAATTTTTCTATTAAGGGCTATTAAACCCTCTCTTAATGATATATTTAAATATTCTGGTAATATTTCATTAAGATTAGATAATTTAAATCCTATACTATAACTTGGCTTAACATTTAACAATTTAGTAGATTTCACATTTTTTATGTAGTCTTTCACTAATTGAATAGGAGCACAATAATTAGAACCACCTAGTTCATATGCTTTCTTTTCAATTTCTCTTTGAAATTCTACACCAGCCAATATGTCATCTCCTAAATCATCAGGCATAACATTTACTAAAACAGCAGAATTAGCATTTTCCAAATCCCTTTTGTTATAACTCATGCCATTTACTGCTAAATAACCTTTTTCGCTAGCAGCAGGCACTACAACGCCCCCTGGACACATACAAAAAGTATATACTCCTCTACCATCTGTTGTTCTTGTATTAATCTTATACTCTGCTG
>NZ_LOQI01000096.1 GCF_001517915.1 Oceanivirga salmonicida
ATAATAAATGCAGAAAATTCTAATGTAATTAAAACGAAAGTATTTAATAATATATCAAGTGTAAAAAAAGAAGAATTCATTTTTCAAGACGCCATAGAAAAATTAAAATATAGAGAAAAAGCAACTTATTGGTTTAATAAACTATATAATGTAAATAACTGGGCACTATATGAAAGAAAGTTATCAGATAAAAAAAAAACAAAAGAAGTAGACTTATACCTTCCTAATTCGGAATTAATAGGAAAAGATATTGTATTAGAAACAAAAGAAACAAACTTTGAAGGACATGGACAGTCTAAAATAGTAAAAGGTAAATTATCAAATCTATATTTAAAAACAAATAAGTTAAATATAGATAATTTTGGTTTGCATCATACTAATATATCAGTAGAAAGTGATAATATAAGATTAAAAAATGGTGGATTAATAGCAGATAATCAATTAAATATTAAGACTAAGAAATTAGAAACAACAGGAGATAAAACAATAAATTTAATTACAGAAGAAAAAATAAAAGAAAGATTTATAGGTAATAGTGTAGAAAACAAAAAAATATTAGGTGAAGATTATTATAAGAGTAAATTAATAGGTAAAAATATATTACTAAATGCAGAAGATATAAAATTAAAAGCAACAGATATATTAGCATTTGAAAATATATTATTAAAATCTAAAAACATATCAATAGAAAATGATAAAATAAAAACAGAAAAAACTATAAATGAAAGAGGTTTATTCCGTTATAAAACTGAAAATGGAAAACTAGAAGAAAGCAAGGCAAGTAATGTTAGAGCTAAAAATTTATTTTTAGATGCTAGTAAAACTATAATTAAAGATTCTAATATAACAGTTAATAATTTAAAAACAAAAGGAAATGTATTAGTTACAACTGATGTATTAGAAAATAAAATTAAACTAAAAGAAATAGGATTTATATATATTAAAAAAGCTAATGTTGATATAGAAAAAGCTAAAGGTTCAAATATACAAGTAAAAGGAATATCAGAATTTGAAAATCTTAGTTTAATATCATCAAAATTACAATCAAAAGATTTAATAGTAAGTGGGAAGTTAAATGTAGAAGCAAAAGTATTAAAATCAAAAGAAAATTCTACAACTTTAGGTTTTAAATTAATAGATGATATACAAGGACATTATACTGCTATAGGAACTAATGATAAAGGTAAGAAAAAATTAATGAGATACGATAATGATATTACTAATAAAGTTAGTAATAGTAGTGAAACAGAAGATTTATCTGCGGGTGGAAGTTTAACTTTTCTTAGTTTAAAATCTAATAGAAAAGATAATGAGTATGAATCAAATGCAAGAGCAGGTCTTAAAGTAACTAATAGTGCAAAGATAAATAAGATAAAAGTATTATCATCAGATGTAGTATTAAATAATGCAGATATAAATGAAATAGAATCAAATACAACTAAATTAAATAATAAAATAAATGAAAATTTATTTAAAATAGGAATTAAAGCAACAGGAAATATAAGTTTAGAAGGAAGTAATGTAAGCTTAGGTTTAGATATAACTGAAAAAGAAACACATTTAAATGAAATTATACATGAAAATTCTAATATATCGTTATTAGGAAATAGCAAGATTGAAAAAGTAGCTAAATTTACGTCAACTAATTTAAAATATGGAAAATTAGAAATAAAAGCTAAAGATGTATTGTTTAATGTAAATAAAGATAAAAAAGATAGTATAATTACTACTAAAGGAGGAAATTTAGGAATAAATATAAATATAAACTCACCAATTTTAAATAATACAATAAAAATAGGAAGAGGAGTAGTAAATCTTTTTAGAAAAAATAAATCACTTAAGGGAGCATCAGATATAGCAAATGGGTTTGTTGGTTCTATAAATAGTTTGGCAGGAAATTTAAAAGCAAAAGATAAAAATGGAGAATATAGAGATGCAACAAAATCTGATTTAAAAGAAGAGAATGTTGAAAAAAATTTATCTGGTTATATATCAATAAATGGAGATGTTTCTCAAAAACAAAGTACTACTGTTGAAATTAATAGTGAGGAAGAAATTAAAAGTGGAACATTGACAGGTGATAAATTAATATTTAATAATAATAAAGAAGTGAAGTATATTTCAACAGTAATAAAAGATACAAAAATAGAATATAATAATGTTGGAAAGGTAATAAAAGATGTTGAGGTTGCAAATAATAAGAAACAAATTATACATCATTCAGAGAGCCTAGGATTATCATCAGGATTTGATTTAAAAAATGCCTCTTTAAAAGAAATTGGTATAGATTTATCAATTAAAGGTTCATATGATGTTCAAAAAGAAAAATTTAATAAATTAAATGAATTAACAAATGTATCTGAAACATTTAATAATGTAAAAGATATAAAATTAAAAGGTGTAAAATCTAATAAATCAACATTAAGTGGAACTGTTAAAAATTTAGTATTAGAAGATGTAAAAGATGAAATAACAAGAATCAAAGTAGGACTTGGAGGAGATGTATTAATACCACTCGCTGGAACACCAGGAGCAAATGGAGAATTTGAATTAATAACTACAAGAAAGGAGAAAGTACATACAAACGATATTAATTTAAATAATATAAAAGTAGAAAATTTAACAACAAAAAAATTAAAAGAAAAAAATTATGATTATCAAATATTTTTAAGAGGTGGAACATCGGGAGCGAGAGTAAAAGCTAAAATAAATGATTTTGAATTTGATACTGATATAAGTATGGCAACTATAAATGCTTTAAGAAATATAAAAAAATTCAGAGAAAAAATTTGGTTAGCTAAAGAAGAGTTAGAATCAACAGGAAAAGGTATAAAAGATGCAATAAAAAATATAGGTGCAAAACCTGATGAAAAAAATACTATAGGAGAAAATGAGAGAGAATCTATACTTAAATTAGGAGAAACTCATTTAAAAACAAAACACTCAAAATATACAAAATATTTAAATAAAGCAAAAGCAGTAACTAAAGATGAAAGACAAAAATTAGTAACTGATTTTAAATTTAAGAAATTATTTATATTAGATGAACCAACACTAGAAAATATACATAAATTTCCACCTGAAATACAAAAAAGAATTAGAGAAGTATGGGATAATGGTGAAAAGATAACAATAGCAACAGATAATAAGGGAAATGTATATACATTTGGTAATTTAAGTGAGTTAGATTTTAAAAAGGGTCTTATGAAAGAATATACAATAATAACAGATGGAAGATATGTAGTAGACCCTAAAACAGGAGAGAAGAAACTTTTAGGTGCAACATTAGGTAATATAGGGGCAGAGTATATTATAGAAGGAAATGGAGAAATATTAGATTTAGAAAAAGATGATATTTCAACATTGCCAAAGGATGCTAAAATTGTTAGTGATAATATTATTACAGATGCATTTTATGCAACATGTAGAGCAATTAGAGAAAATTTACCAGTAGGATTTATAGTTACTGATGTATATGTAAGTGCTAAAATCATAGGTAAAGTTGTATTTCAAGGTGCAAAAGCTACAATTGGACAGGGAGTAGTATTAACAGTTTCCGTAATAGATGGATTAGATGAATTAAATAAAAAATGGACTTGTGGAACTATATATGGAGAATGTGATACAGCTTTAAAAAATATTTTAGGAGATAATATATACAATGGATTTAAAACAACAGCAACAGTTGTAGGATTAACTCAAATTGGAAAAGATGTATATTCAGTTTTAATAAAAGATGGTAAAATAGTAGAAATAGGTAGAAAAATAAAATCACCAAAAGAATTAAAGAAAATGTTGGCAGGGGCAAAGGACTCAATAAAAGATACAGTAAAGAATGCCAAAGATAAAATTGGTGATATAGCAACTGGAATAAAATCTGGAAATCTAACAAAACAATTAAAAAATATAGGGGCAAATTTTAGAGAAGTTAAAACAACATTAAGAACAGATGGAACAACAACAAGAGGATTTGAAATTGATACATTTTTAGGAAATGATTTAGGAAAGAATTTTAAAACTTATGATAAATTTGACCATAAAACTGGAGTAGCAGTAAGTATAAAAAGTGTTCATTTAGATGCTAAAACAAATCAATCAGGTAATGGAATATATAATAGTTTGAAAAAGGCTTTAAGAGATATGAGAGATTTTGATAATTATGAATTAAAAGGTATTAGATTAGAAAATGAAAATATTAAAGAACGTGTTTTAGAAATAGCAATAAATAATCAAAAATTAAATGCTTCACAATTAAACAATTTTGAAAGAGTAATTAAAGAAGCAAAAAAAATGGGAATAAAAGTAAAAATAACAATATTAAAATAAAGGAGAAATAAAAATGTCAATGAATATAGGAATTTATAAAGAAAAAAAAGAAAAAGATTTTAGAATGGTAATATTACCTAGTGGAAGAAATAAAATAGGTTTAATATTAAGAAA
>NZ_LOQI01000097.1 GCF_001517915.1 Oceanivirga salmonicida
TACCATATTAAATAAGTTTTACATAGTGTTTTATTTGAAAAACTTGACAAAAAAATACCTTTATTTCAAAAGGCATTGACTATATTTTTAACTAGTTAAATTTTCTAAACTCACGGCAACACCCAAAAAAAAATAAAAAAAAATTTGACAATTTAATAAACAGTGGTAAAATATACTAAGATTATTTTACTTACAATAAAATATATGTGAACAGTTTATATTTGATATAGGCAATTTTTTTGTCGTACAATATAAACTTTTTTAGTATTAAAATATATAGAAGGAAATTAAATTATGTTAAAAGAAGTAATAGATAAAAATTTATGGGCTTTTTATGAAGAAGCTACTGATTGGGAAGATGCAATAGTTAAAAGTTGTTCTAGATTGGTAGAAGAAGGTGTTGTTAGTAAAGAATATAGTCAAGAACTAATAACTTGTGTGAAAAAATATGGTCCATATATAGTATTAGAAGAAGGTATAGCAATGCCACATTCTACACAAGAAGGTAAAAATGTATTTAAAACAGAAATAGCATTTACTAAATTTGAAAAAGAAGTTGTGTTTGATGAAGAAAATAAAGCTAATCTATTTTTCACGCTGGCATCTGAAAACCCAGATATACATTTAGAAAATATGCAAAAGTTAATGGAAGTTTTGGGTAATGATGAATTAAAAGAAGAGTTATTCAAAATTAAAACAATAGAAGAATTAAAAGAATTATCAAAGAAATATAATATTTAGGAGGAAATAGTATGAATACTTTTTTAGGAGTTTTGGAACTTATATGGAGCTACATAGAACCAGTATGGTTAGTATTTTATGCAAACATTTTAACTAAACCACAATTTTTTATAGGATTTATGGTTTTATTGGGATATTTATTATTAAGAAAAGAATGGTATGTAACTTTAAGTGGAACTATTAAAGCAATAGTTGGATTTATGATATTATCCGAAGGGTCAAAAGGACTAGTTGTTAGTTTTAGACCAATATTAGTTGGATTAAATGATAAATATCACTTAAATGCCATGGTTATAGATCCATACTTTGGTCAAAATGCAGTACAAGCAGGAGTTAATGAAGTATTCGGGAAACCGTTTAGTGGTGTAGTTATATTACTTGCAATAGCATTTATAACTAATTTAATTTTAGTAAGATTTTCAAAATATACTAAATTAAGAGCAGTATTTACTACTGGGCATGTTCAATTGCAACAAGCAGCAACAGCTTATTGGCTAATTTTATTTGCGCTACCAGGATTAATAACAAATGATTATAAATTAATGGCAGTTATGGCAATAATTTTAGGTCTATACTGGGCAGTAGGTTCTAATTTACTAGTTAAATACTCACAAGAATTAACAGATGGTGCAGGTTTTACAATAGCCCATCAACAAATGTTTGGTGTTGCTTTATTTACTTGGTTAGCAGATAAAATGGGTAAAAGAGATAGAGCAAAAGGTCGAGTAGCAAGTAAAAAAATAGAAGATATAGAATTACCTGGATTTATGTCAATATTTAATGACAATATGGTTGCAACAGGAGTATTAATGTTAATATTCTTTGGAGCAATATTGGCTATATTAGGAAAACCATTTTTAATTGAACAAGGATTTGTTAAGGAAGGTCAAAATTTCTTTTTCTATATAATAGAAACTTCATTAAAATTTGCAGTTTATTTAGCAATATTACAATTAGGGGTTAGAACATTTATTTCTGAATTAACTCAATCATTTAAAGGTATATCTGATAAATTATTGCCAGGGGCAGTACCAGGTGTTGACTGTGCTATTTCATATAATTTTGGTTCGCCAAATGCAATAACAATAGGATTTTTAGCAGGAGCTTTTGGGCAATTCTTAGCAATATCATTGCTTATAATCTTAAAGAGTCCAGTATTAGTAGTGGCAGGATTCGTTCCAGTATTCTTTGATAATGCAACAATAGGTGTTTATGCAAATAATAAGGGTGGATTAAAAGCAACATTAATATTCCCATTCATTGCAGGTTTATGTCAAGTATTTGGATCAGCATTTATAGCACATTATGTAGGTATGGCTGCTTATGGTGGTTATCTAGGTATGTGGGACTGGGCAGTTGTATGGCCAGCATTTACAATAATAATGCAATATTTAAGTTATATAGGTGTAGCAATAATAGTTGTAGTTTTAATATTAATACCACAATTACAATATGCGAAAGATAAAGAAAATTATTTTTTAATAACAGAAGATTATGAAGAATATAAGAGAAGAATGGAAGAGAAAGGAGAATAATATGACATTTTTAGTATCATGTGCAAATGGAGCAGGGACAAGTTTAATGATGAAACTTACTGCTGAAAAAGTTTTAAAGAAAAACAATATAAATGTAACAAAGGTTCATCACTGTTCATTATCAGAAGGTAAGGGACAAGCGAAAATGTATGACGTAACATTATGTCCGTTAGCATTTATAAAAGAATTTCAACCAGCTATTGATTCGGGTAAAATTGTAATAGGTTTGAAAAATCCAATAGATGCAAAAGAAATGGAAGCAAAAATGAGAGAAGCAGGAATAATAACTGAATAATTAAAAGGGGGCAGGGCAACCTGCCTTTTTACAAAATGTATTAAAAGGAGACCAACTATGAAGTTTAGAAAACAAGTGTTAGATACACTTAATAAGTGTTATCAAATGGCAAATATTGCATATAATGGAGAGCATCATATAGTAGTTGCAGCAGAAAAGCAAGATCAATGCTATCTATATAATCATAACTTAGAAAGAAAGGCTACTATATGGGAAAATCCAGGTGGAACTATGAGTATAATACCATTAGAAGATTTTGAAGGAAGTTTTTTAGCTACTCAAAAATTTCATTCGCCTAATGATTCAGCTGAAGCTAGAATAGTTTATGTGAAACCAGAAGATGAGAATTATAATTTTAGTGTTAGAATCATAGCCAATGTGCCTTTTGCACATAGATTTGATGTTTTAAAAGGTCAAGATGGAACTAAATATATATTAGTATGTGCATTAAAATCTGGTCATGATTATAAAGATGATTGGACTAAACCAGGTAAAACTTATTTTGTAGAATTACCAAAAGATTTAGATAATTGTGAAGTTTTAGAAGAAAAAGATTTTACTGTTATACAAGAAGATATGCTTAAAAATCATGGTTATTATAAGCATATAGAAAATGGTATTGAAAAGGGAATAATTTCATGTGATAGCGGGGTATATTTATACACTCCACCTAAAATAAAGGGTGAAAAATGGAAAATTGAAACATTGGTAAATCATCCATCTAGTGATGCAACATTAATTGACTTAGATGGAGATGGGCAAGATGAATTAGTAGCGATATCTCCATTTCATGGTCATAAATTAAGAATATATAAAAAAATAAATGGGAAATTTGAATTGATAAAAGAATTTGAAGAAGATTTTGAATTTTTACATGCTATATGGTCAGGGAAATTAAAAGGAAAAAATGTAGTAGTTTTAGGTCATAGAAGAGCAGAAATGAAAACTTTTGTACTTTATTATGAAAATAATTCATATAAATATGATATAATAGACGAAGGTTATGGTGCTGCTAATATAAATTATTTTGTTAAAGATAATGAAGAATATTTGATTTCTGCAAATAGAGAAACAGATGAAATAGCTTTATATATAGTTGAATAATATTGTATAAAGTAATAGATATAGTAGAATGGGAGAAGTATGTATAGTGATAAAAGTTTTTATGATTTATCTAGTATATTAATATCGACTGATGAGGGAATAAGTATTTCAAAATTAGCCAATTTATTATTAAAAAGTAGGCGTATAGTCTATTATAATATAGAAAAAATAAATATAGAATTAAATAAAAATGGAATTAACGAAATAGTTAATATACCTAAAAAAGGTATAATTTTGAATACAGAACAAAAAAATATTTTAAGGAATATACTTGGAGAATTAGAATATATATTAGATAAAAATGAAAGAAGACTTATTATTGCTCTTTTAATAACAACTTACCCTAAACGACAAACTTTAAATGATTATATAAGTATATTTAAGACGAGTAAAAATTCCATATTATCTGATATAACTCATATTAAAGAAGAAGTTAAGAAGTTTAATAATAATTTGAAAATAGTGTATGACTCAACAAAAGGTTATGTTTTAAAAGGTCCAGAATTAGTACAAATACAATATGTGTACAGAATAATA